>NZ_JASMRH010000017.1:0-109812 GCF_041431385.1 Flavobacterium sp. Arc2
TCAATTAGTAGTTTTGAAGTATATTTGTATGTTACAATCATATCAATTCCAACAACTTCAATTTTGTTTTTTTCTAATTGATTATCATTTATTTTCTTGATATTTTTCCATTTATTATAAGTTTCGATAGTTTTTTCTTGTGGCACTCTATTTCCATAATGCTTTACCAAATCTGTTAATAATATGGTGTCGCCAGATTTTAAATACTGGTTAAAATAATAAGCAATTCCAAAATCGGTTTCAGGTAAGTAATATTTTATCTTTTTATTTTGGATTAATTTTTCAAGTAATATCTTTTCGGCAGTTTCTGTATCTTGACTTCCGTGATAAGCACCAAAACCGATTATTTTAAAATCATTTTGTGGAATTTCAAAATTTGGGTTTAATAAATCGAAACGATTATTTTTTAAATAATCATTTTTTGATTGAGAAAAAGATAATTGTCCAACTACAATAAATATTGCTAATAATTTAAATTTCATTTTATTACGTTCGTTTTTTTTTAACTGTCTCACAACTAGTATATAACATCAACAAGTAACCCTTTTTCAAAGTTTTACCATAAATTAAGCTATATATCCTAGTTCGTAAATAAAGACTTTTTTAAGTATTGTTACAATACCCACTTTTAGTGATATTTGATTTAAAATGTTTTTTAAATGTTCTCCATATACCAAGACGCTTAAAAACAAAAAAAGACATCTCATCAGCATCTTTTTCACCCCTTCCCCCTACTCCTCCAGCTACCATTTTTATCATAATCCCTCCTGAACTCATACACCTTCCCACGTACATAAGTTCCTACTAGGATAATTATAATAAAACCTATTATTTGATACCATTCCTTATCTCAAATATAGAGGGTCTAAGATTTTGTAAGTTTTTGTTGATAACTTATGTTTTAACCTTATTTTTAATGAATTATATTTGTTAAAAACTAATACATGATTGCTAAAAATCTAGATGACGATTATGATAACTTAAGACAGGATTGTTGGAATGATGCGCTACACTCTTTTGGAACAGCATATATTTATTCTAAAAGGAGTCAAAAAATAGGCAAATTTTTAAAAGTTAATAATTTTCTAGGTATCATAGTCCCTGTTATTATAGGAGGTATTGTAACTTCTTATAATATTTCTGCTGATGTTTTAGAAATCATATTGATTCTTGCCGCACCTATTTCAATAATTCAACTTATTTTATCAGTCTTATCTCTAACTAACAAATGGGACGATTCATACTCTTATTATCTAGAGTCAACAAATGATAATTCGCAACTATCAAATGATTATAATAATTTAGGAAGATATCCCCCAGAGGAGAAAAATGATTTCAAAGGCAAAAAAGATATTATCGATGTAAAGTATCAAATTAGAAATACTAATGATTCTAAATATCCATTATTTGATAAAGAAAAGAGAGAAGGAATGAGATATTCTTTAAGAAATTTTCGACGTTCGTGTGCTGGTTGCGATATAAAACCAGTTGACATGAAGTCAACAAACTGTGGCGTATGTGGTGATTTTTAACATTTAATTCAATAATTTTATACTATGACTAACAACAAAAATGTACTTAGAGTACTTAATGGATATCTAGAATTATCCTCTGCTGAAAAAATGGAATTGAGAAAAGAAATTGACGATCTAGTAATTTCTGGAGTTCTAATAAATGATTCTACTAACACACTTAAAAAGAGAGAGATTTCTGTAAAAATGTCTGCTAATTTAGGACCAACAAACAATAATAATTGTAAGTGTTGTGGAAAAGGTTAGTAAAAAAGAAGTCTCGAAACTAAAACAACTTCTTGAGAATTGAATATTTGACACCCACGCTCCGAGGACGAATAAAAAACAGAAAAAGAAGCTATTTTACGAGTTGTGAGATAGCCTCTTTTTAAATGACATTTATTCGGTAAGTAAATCCAAGTGTTACAGCATCTTTTTACCCCTTCCCCCTACTCCTCCAACTATCATTTTTATCATAATCCCTCCTAAACTCATAGATCTTCCCTCTTATATATGCTCCCAGTGGGACAATCACAATCACTATTAGTATCTCATACCACTCCATACCTTAGATATAGAAAGTATAAGATTTTCTTTTTTAGCAAGAAATCAAAAACTCCTTTTTTGACAATTAATAATCCCGAATTGACAAGTGCTACATATTGCTATAAAACAAAAAAAGATGCCTTAGCATCTTTTTTATAGTGGTATTTACTTAAGATCAAACTTTATTTTTGGTCATTCATCTTTAATTATCTATCAACTTAAAAAACTCCGAAAGCTTTATATTTCTAGCCTCGCAAATTTTATTTAAAGTAAATAAGGTTATTGTATAACTTTCATCATTACAAATTCTGCGGGCTGTCTTTTCATCAATATTGTGATTCAATGCAAATTCAGTTTTTGCCTGAGTCTCACCAATCCACTCAGTGGCAACATAGTCGCATATTTTTCTATTTAAATCACCCATATAAACAAAATAAGCCGTTAAAAATTAAATTTAATCGGACAGTTGTCCGAATATGAAAAACATTCCCTATATTTGTTTTAGAATTAATATATTTGCGATTCTTCATATAAAATATTTGAAGCATTCGCTTTGAATCTCGTACTAGAAAATTGGCCTTTTCAAATTACCACGAGATGATAAGTACGATGCTCACGTCCCATGGCGTGGGCTCACTTATTTGTGGTAAGGTATGGCCAATACCTCTAGTGCAGTAAGCTGAGTTCCATGCCATTTTTTATGCCAATTATTTAGGCATTACTCAACTTCATTCTTAGCACCGCTTCTTCATTTTTCATAGTCTCGCAGCAGTTTAACCCGCTAAAACCCGCATGCCTATAAGTAAAATAAAAATACACACCTAAAACAGCCAACGCCTTGCGTTAACAGTGGTTTTTATCATTAAAACCGCATCCACCCCGGTCTGGAAAACCACCTTTTCTAAACTGTTTACCAATATTTATGCCAATTTTAAACTTGAAACAACGATTAACTAATCACTATTAACCATTAACTATGAAGCGCCAGTGATAAAATAAAACCCCATCCATAGAGACTTCAAGACATTCGATTGGAGACTTTAACACTAAAAAAAGAAACACCTGCACCGCCAGCCTCTTTAAACAAAAGGTCTCATTAATTTAATTTGAATTTATTAATGGTGCAGGATGTTTTTCAATAACCAAAAAACCTACAGATCCCGATCGCTATCGGGGCAGAAAACCGATAACACACTAAATAACATGAAATATTACAAACAAATACTAACCGCATTAATTCTCGCACTAATAACTCTTATATACAATTGGATTTATGGTTGAAAAATATAGAGGTAAGAACCAGTATTCAAAACCGCCCTTCTATTTTTTATCCCAGATAATCGAAGAATGGATTTAAGCCTTGGCAGAAGGGAGTGACCCCCGAGTCGAGTGCATAGCACCCGCGGCTAGGGTCGCGATAGGAAAACCGAAACGAAGTGAGGTTCATCGAATAACAATAAGCAATTAGTGAGATAAATACAGACGAACATTTTCAGGATAAAAATAGTCAGGCTAGCGTTTTTTGGTTCTTTTTTGGGCGATAGGGCAAAGTGTTAAGTAACAGTCCGATGGACTGTTTTAGCGAAGGAGCCAAACTGCAGCGCGGGCAAAAGAACAGAATAACAATTAGAACCGAACTCTTTATGGATAAAAATAAATATTTAATTCCTAACCACTAACAAAAGATCAACTATGACAGAATAAAAGACCATACTCAAAGACTTTAAGACATTTGACTTTATGACTTTAAGACTTATAAAAAAAGGCCCTCTAACTCTTCTTGGCGGTTGACTAGAGGACCATTGCTAACAAAACTAACGTTTCCATTAACTAACCCAATATTATGAAAAATAATTCATTTTACAAGGGGAGATTGGCTTTTTGGTACCTGATTATTATCGGGTTCCTAATCTCCTACACCCCTGCTTTATCAAAAACGGCACTGCCGTCCTTGGCCTCTTCCACCCAACAAAACCAAATAAGTGGCAGCATCACTGATGTTAAAGGCCCCTTAGCTGGTGTGACCGTAACTATAAAAGGGCAACTAAAAACAGCTATCTCTGACTTTGATGGGAAATTTACTATCGCTGCATCGCCAAACGACTTGCTCGTTTTTACCTATATGGGCTTCAAAGCCCTAACTATTCCTGTTGCTGGCCGCACACTTATTAATGTTCAAATGCAAGAAGATGCGACTTCACTACAGGAGGTCAAAATTAACGCTGGCTATTATTCCGTCAAAGAAAGTGAACGTACAGGAAACATTGCCCGTATTACCGCCAAAGACATAGAAACACAACCCGTAACCAATGTGCTGGCCACCATGCAAGGACGCATGGCTGGTGTCAATATCACACAAACAACTGGTGTGCCAGGTGGGGGATTTGATATCAAAATTCGCGGCCAAAATAGCCTTCGCGCTGAGGCTAACGCCCCCTTATACCTCATCGATGGCGTTCCCTATGCTGCGGATCCCATCGGAAACAATCAGACAGCCACCAGCTTTCCCACCGTCACTAGCCCCTTAAATAGTATCAATCCCAGCTCTATTGAAAGTATCGAGATCCTAAAAGACGCCGATGCAACGGCGATTTATGGCTCAAGGGGCGCCAATGGCGTAGTATTGATCACCACAAAAAAAGGGAAGGCAGGCAAAACATCCTTTAGCGTACAAGCCTCTTCTGGAGCGGGTACGGTGACCCAGTTCATGAAATTGATGAACACATACCAATATCTGGAAATGCGCAAGCAAGCATTCCTTAATGATGGTCTGACCGATTATAATCCATGGGACTACGACATTAACGGCACTTGGGATCAAAATAGGAATACCGATTGGCAAAAGGAACTTCTAGGCAATACCGCCCAGTTCAACGACATTCAGGGAACACTATCAGGAGGCTCAGAACATACACAATTTCTACTAAGTGCCAACTATCACAACGAATCCTCTGTTTTTAAAGGCCCCTTTGCTTACAAAAAAGGAGGTGCAAACGTCAACATGAACCACCAGTCTGAAAACAAGAAATTTAAAGCTAGCTTTTCCGGTGCTTATACCCTTCAGCATAATGACCAGCCCGCTTTTGATTTTAGCTACGAAGCCCGTTCATTACCCCCAAATGCTCCCGCATTATATAAGCCCGATGGCAGTCTCAATTGGGAAAATGGAACTTGGGAGAATCCCCTAAGAAATCTAAATGCTAAATTTGAATCTAAAACAAAGGACTTAATTGCCAATACGCTGCTATCGTACGAACTTTTGCCTGGATTGCTTTTAAAAAGTAGCATGGGTTATACGGATTTATCAACTATAGAAACACGCATTTCTCCCTCTACTATTTATAACCCGGCTTACAATGTGACTAGCGACAGATCTGCGCTATTCAATAATACCACCGGCCGTTCCTCGTGGATCATTGAACCACAAATCAATTGGGAAAAGGAATCCGCTATAGGAAAAATTAGAGTGCTTGTTGGATCAACTTTTCAACAGCAAACCACCAACATGCTTGTACAAGGCGCCAACGGATTTAGCTCCAATAGTCTGATTTATAATCTAGCCGCCGCCAAATATATAAATGTCCTGGTTAATGAGGAAACCCTATACAAATACCAAGCAATCTTTGGGCGCTTTAATTATGATTGGCAAGGGCGCTATATCGTTAATCTTACCGCCAGAAGGGATGGTTCCAGTCGTTTTGGTCCCGGCAATCAGTTTGCCAACTTTGGGGCTATAGGTGCCGCTTGGATGTTTTCAAAGGAAAAGTTTTTAGAAGACAATTCATGGTGGAGTTTCGGCAAAATAAGAGCTAGTATAGGCACTACAGGGAACGACCAAATTGGAGACTATCAATTTTTCAACACTTATACCACTACAGGCATCAGTTATAATGGCACAATCGGCTTACAACCTTCGCGCCTTTTCAACCCCAACTTTGGCTGGGAAACCAATAACAAATTGGAAGCGGCAGTAGAACTCGGTTTTTTTCAAGACCGTATTTTTGCCACTGCATCTTGGTATCGAAATCGTTCGTCAAACCAATTAGTAGGCATGCCATTAACCGGCACGACAGGATTTACGTTGTTGCAATCCAATTTGGATGCCACAGTAGAGAATACAGGCTTAGAAATGACCCTACGAACTGCTAATTTTAGTAATCATAATTTTAGTTGGACCACAAGCCTAAATCTAACGCTATCCAAAAACAAGCTGTTGCGCTTTCCAGGACTCGAAAGTTCCCCATACAACCAACAGTACCGTATTGGTGAGCCGCTGAACATTGCACTACTTTACAAATACAAAGGTATCAATCCGCAAACTGGAATTTACGAATTTGAAGATACCAATAATGATGGTGTTATTTCATTTCCCGAAGACCGGCAAACGGCAGCCGACCTTAACCCCAAGTTCTTTGGTGGCCTACAAAACCAGCTCCGCTATAAAAACTGGAAACTTGACTTTTTATTTCAGTTTGTAAAACAAAAGAACCGATCCTATCCTATGGGTGCCGCGGGAATGATGTCTAATCAACGAACGACTGCGATCAACAGCTGGCAGCAGCCTGGCGATCAAACGTCCTATCAAATCTATACCGCAGGAAACAATTATGATGCCCTTATGGCAGATTACTATTATTCCGAGAGCGATGCCTCAGTTATTGACGCTTCTTATATTCGTTTAAAAAATATCGCACTGTCTTTTGATGTTCCCTTAAAGCTTCGTGAAACACAATTCAAAATAATAGCACAGGCACAAAATATATTGACGTTCACAAAATTCAATGAAGGAGACCCCGAGTTTACCAGCTATGGCTTCTTACCACCGCTTAAAGTAATTACTGCAGGAGTACAATTAACTTTTTAATCCAATAAACATGAAAGCAATACACACAAAATCAAATAACTATTTATGGCTAAGCTTGCTTCTTATCCTAAATGCTTGCGACTCCTTTGTCGCTGTAGATTTACCCGAATCACAATTGACAAATGTGGCGGTATTTGAAGACAATGCCACAGCAAATGCAGCCCTGACGAGCATATATTCTAAAATTAGGGACAACGGCATACTAACGGGAACGAACTCGGGAATCTCCAATCAATTGGCTAACTATACGGACGATATGGTAGCGTATGGAAATCCTACCAATCCTAGTTTCCCTTTTTATAATGATAATGTTTTACCGTCAAATACGTCGATTTCGGACTATTGGAATGCCTCATACAATCAAATATATAGTGCTAATGCCATACTGGAGGGGGTTGATTTGAGTACTGAACTGTCAGAGGAAAATAAAAAACTATTGCAAGGAGAAGCCTTTTTTATAAGGGCTCTAGTACATTTCAATTTGGTTAACCTCTTTGGTGATGTTCCCTACATAAAAGAAACGGACTATCGAAAAAATGCCACTGCCAGCAGGATGCCTACTCAACAAGTATCCGAAAATATTATCCTCGACCTAGAAAAGGCTATCACACTATTGCCCGAAAATTATAGCAGTACATCAAGAGTTCGTCCTACTAAATATGTGGCTATAGCACTTTTATCAAGAACCTACTTATATACAAAAGCCTACGCTCAAGCAGCAAACGAAGCAACTACAGTTTTAAATCAAACTGCTATTTATTCATTGGAAGAAAACCTGAACGATGTATTCTTACTCCGTTCAAAAGAAACAATCTGGCAACTGCAAGCAGGTATTAGCGGACAAAATACCCAAGAAGCAGCCGTATTTGTTTTCTTATCGGGTCCTCCCTCCTTAGTGGCGCTTTCTGATAATCTAATAGCCTCATTTCTGCCGGCAGACATGCGAAAAACCAATTGGACCAAAGCAATTACTGACGGTACCACCACCTGGTATCATGCTAATAAATACAAAGAAAGAGACTTTACAGGAGTATCAAAAGAGTACTCGATTGTTTTTCGTCTCGCCGAATTATACCTAATAAGAGCCGAAGCTAGAGCGCATCAAGGCGATCTCATTGGAGCCACAGAAGACCTCAACATCATTAGGCAGCGTGCTGGCTTAGCCCCGACCATGGCCATAAGCCAAGCGGAAATCATAACGGCTATCGTTCAAGAGAGAAGATGGGAGTTTTTTACCGAACATGGTCATCGATTCTTCGATCTGAAACGATTGAACCTATTAGATAACACATTGTCTGCTGTCAAACCAGGCTGGAATACAACTGATCAATTGTTCCCGATTCCACAAAGTGAACTAAGTACAAACCCTAATCTTCGCCCACAAAATCCGGGCTATTAATCCAATGAATTATGGGACACGAGCAGCCAAGTCATAGGGTTCAAAACAGCATTAGAAAAAGAATATACTCCCCCTTATTTTTAGTTTTTTTATTTATTTTGCCAGTAGTAGGCTGCCCCTTATGGGGGCAGTCGGGGCAAAAAAAACAGTTAACAGCCGAAGACTATCCTTTATGGGGTCAGCTTTCTATGGATAAAATAGCGCCCAATGAAGAATGGGTCAGCTACAAAATGAGCTATACAGAGGAGCGAGATACTTTATTTGTGCGCAATGCGGTAAACGATAAAAGCTATGCTTTTCCTACTGGGGATAATTCTGTTTTTACGAAAGATATTTTTTTTGTTTGCCAAACTAAAGATACAGTCCAAATTGTGAATTTAGAAACAGGAAAAAAAGAAATTCTCGCTGGAGTGAGCGCCTACTCCTATTCTTTTCAAAATAACTTACTACTCTTGTCGGTTGCAAGCGCTGAAAATAAAAGAAGCTTGATTATCAGAGCTCCCTCAGGAAAGACTCTAGCAGAAATAGCTGATGTGATCCAATATTCGCTAAGTCCCGATGGCAATCAATTAGTTTATACAACTTCTCGTAAAATTGGCAATGCAGTATCAATAATTAATTTGGCTACTTTAAAAATGGCAACTCTAATAACTAAGGCCACCGCAACTAATGATTATGACCATTTCACCTGGCATAAAGATTCCAAAGCAGTCGCATTCTACAGCCAATCGAAAAGGAACCTTATTGACGGTCTGTGGCTCTATACAATTGCCAATACTAAATTATGGCAGCTGGACCCCAGCAATGAATCCAGTTTCCCCACTACTGCAACAATAGTAGATAATCCCCGTTATAAAATGATCATTTCCGATGATCTCGAAAAAGTGTTTTTTAGCATAAAAGAAAAAACACTACCGTCGACCGAAACGAATAATTCCAAGGTAGAAATTTGGAATGCAAATGACAAATGGATTTATCCTGAGGAACAGCAGTATGGGAAATTTGAAGAACAACCCAAGATAGCATTGTGGCAACCCAAAAATGGGCATGTGACGCGAATCACTTCTACTGAATTACCTTCAATCATGCTGTCCGGGAATCAGCAATATGCATTTTTGTCGAATCCCAAAAGCTATGAGCCACAATTCGATTTTCAAGGCCCGAGAGATTATTACATACAGAATTTAAACACCTTTGAAAATAAACTTTTCTTAAGCAAACAATCCAGCTTTTACCAAGATATAATCCCTTCTCCAAATGGCAAATATATAGCGTACTTTAGAGACCATGATTGGTGGGTTTATGATATTAAGCACAATACGCACACCAACCTCACAATAAAAACTGGCGTCTCTTTTTCAGGTAAAGTACATGCCTTAAAATCGGATTCGGCCTTTGGATGTACTGCATGGAGTAAGGAAGACAAAGAAATTATACTGTATGATGAATTTGATATATGGGCGATCAAATCTGATGGTAGTAATTGTACACGATTGACACAAGGTCGGGAATCAAAAATTAGTTTCCGATTAGCTGATAATCCAAAAAAAGGAAAATGGAATTCGTTATTGGATGGCATCCAACTTGATGCTTTGAATTTACAAAATGATCTCCTTTTAAGAGCGGAAGCTGATGATGGAAAAACCGGTTATTTTACATGGACAAAAGGGATGGGAGTACAACCGCTCAGGTATACCGATTCCTTTATAAATGGGCTTAATTATGAAGGTAAAAAACAAAAAATATTTTGCGTCGAACAGCGCTTTGACCTTCCACCAAGAATTTTGGCAATAGGTAATTCATCCGAGGCAGCGAAGGTAGTTTTTCAAAGCAATGCACAACAGCAAAACTACTACTGGGGAAAATCAGAGTTAATTCATTTTCAGAATTCAAAAAAAGAAAACTTAAAAGGAATTTTATACTATCCAGCCCATTACGATCCTCAAAAAAAATACCCCATGATCGTAAGTATTTATGAAATGCAATCCAAAGAACTGCATTGGTACACTAATCCAACCCTCTATAATGAATCGGGTTTTAATCAAACTGTTTTTAGCACGCATGATTACTTTGTATTCTTACCCGACATTGTACATGAAGATGAAAACGTAGGCCCTTCTACTCTAGATTGTGTTACTTCAGCTACGCTAAAAATGATAGAAAGCGGCTTGATAAATCCTAAAAAAATCGCACTGATGGGACACTCTTTTGGGGGCTATGAAACCGCTTTTATTGCTAACCTCAGTCCCTTATTTGCAACTGCTATTGCAAGTGGCGCAATACTAGACCTTACAAGCTTTTATTTAACCGTGGGATGGAACACAACGAAACCTGATATGTGGCGATTTGCCTCAGAAGAATTCCGAATGGGACATAAAACACCGTTCGCAAACCGTTCGGATTTTGATCGTAATGCCCCTCTGGCCTCCATAGAAAAACTAAATATCCCTCTGTTATTATGGAGCGGCAAACAAGATACGCAGGTAGATTGGCGCCAAAGCGTGGAATATTATCTGGCATTAAGAAGATTGGACAAGAAAAACAGCATGCTTTTGTATCCAAAAGAAAATCACGTTCTTAGCAATCCAATCAATCAAAAAGACCTCTCTGAACGTGTATTACAGTGGTTGGACTATTATTTAAAAGACGATAAAACCGCTGCTTGGATTACCAATGGAATAGAAAAATAAAGGACTAAAAAAACTAAAAAACAATGCAGTTCCCGTTGGGGAACTGCATCGCTATCGATCCTTTTTTAATTTTAAGGACGATACAAAATTTGTACACAATTGCCTTGTGCATCTTTACCATAAGCTTGTGGTCCAGAAGTAACTCCCATACGACAAACAAATGGTTTTGGTGTAGTGTCACAGTTCACTGCAACATCACTACAACTTCCTTGTGCATTCAGCGCATACCCTATTTGAGGAGCATTGACTTTAGAGGCGCTTTGCATAGAAGTAGTAACAAAAGCTCCCGAAATTCCCAATACTGCTACAGCAAATGGCATCACGTTTTTTAAAAATTGCGTTTTCATAATAATAAATATTAAATTAAACTTTGATCTACTTTTTTATACAGGTTTTCGATCTTTTTCCTGATACCGGCCAGTATATTTTGAGTGTCATCTTTCTTTAAGTCTGACACTATTTATTTCTTTTTTAAGTATGCTTTTAAGTTCATAAACCATCAGCTTATTGCCCATTATAGCGTATAGATGCGTTGCCGTAACCCAGAACGAATCCATTTTTTTTTCTCCATTATTATAAATGGGAAAGCTCAATAAGTAAGTGTTCTTATTCAAATCATACACATCAATTATTACGGCCTGTTTCCAAAGCAAATCGTTTTCATAACGTCCTTTTATTTTAGAATGAACAAAAAGTAAATTTTGGCAAACAGCTGCATTGGCATTGACAATTAAAGGAGGAGCCATCATTGTTCTTTCCGTCTGATTTTTAAGATAAGCTACTTTAATTTTTGCTTTAGTTGTCGTGTCAATTGTATGACCTCTGTACGCTAATTTTGAATTAATATCGGCTACAATAAACTCATTGCGATAAAAATATAAATACACTATTTTCTTTATTTTTTCACTGTACAGCAGTATACCGTCCGTATCAAAAACACCGTCGATTTGCCGCTGTAAAAGATGCGGATTGTAGCTTACTTTTGGAACCTGATTCGACCGGAATAAACCCAAAACATTGGCGTACTCTTTACCATTGTTAGCTCTAAATACGAGATTAGCAGTATCTATAGCTTCAGCTAGGGTAAAAAAAGGAATTCCTTTTAATTCTTTACTCAACTTCCAGTTGCTTGTACTTCCCATAAAAACAGTAGGCACCGTTCCATCTTTTAAGTAAAAGAAAGAATCTCTAATACCAATGGTAACCCTTTGAAAAAACCTGTTTTTTACTTCAAAAGAGATTTTTTCAAACTGCCTATTATTTAGGCTGGAATCCATAGATAATAATTGCAGGGGATTAGTATAATTCCCTAGATATATCTTCCCCTTTCTGTAGCCCGCAAAATAATACGAATTGAACTTTAAGTCCATCTGATGCCTAAGCAGTATGGGATGCTGGGGATAACGTCTAATAAAGGGATTCTCATGATGCATGATTTCTTCTGAAGTCAAAAATAAAGCAATCATAAAACCGATACTGGACAACACTGAAATACTAATGATTCCAGCAATTGGCGCACCTTTAATCATCCTGTTTTTTGATTGATGTAAACTGGAATAAAAGGCTAAAGCTAAGAGGACTAATAACACAAAGAAAAGATTAAACACAAGGTGTTGATTCCAGCTCATTTTCTCCAGAATACCGCCGCAAGAACAAGGAACAAAAGAGGTATAATGCAAGACAATAAAAATATAACTACTAAACATCACCATTAACATCAATGAGGCCAACAGTCCCACAAAGCGCCAACGATTAACTGCCAAAAACACCGCCACTACTAGTTCTATCAGTGGCACAATATAAGATACCCAACTAGCATAAGCACTTAGTAAGGGGGATTGCCCTAGCTGAACCTGAAAATTCTCAAAATCCAATAGTTTACTAACTGCCGCATAAACAAACAATAATATATACAGCAGACAAATACCGTTGAGAAAAATACTTTTCGTGATCACACTTAGTTTCATATCGGCAAACTTTAAATTTAATCCGATATAAAATTCCAAAAAACAAATAAATAAAGTGAAGCAAATCGGGAGTATAACTTGTCAAAAAAGGAGTTTTTCTACATTATACTTTTTTTGGACTTCCTCATTTTTCATTTCTCTTTTTCTTCCTCATTATTCTTCTTGTCAAAATTTTCTTTTAATATCCATCGGGGTATACCCAAAATGCTTTTTAAAACCTTTCGAAAAATTAGGATAAGTGTTAAAGCCTGTCATAGTAGCAATACTTTTTAAAGGAATCTTGGTCTGCTGTATTAAAAGATGCGCTTTTTTCAACCGCTCAATGATATAAAATTGGTAGATGCTCGTCCGAAAGAGTTGCTTAAATCCGTATTTTAATTTATTTTCATTCGTACCAAAAATATAAGAGAGTTCCTTAACAGAAGGTAATGGACTATCCAAATGTTCTAAAATATAATCATAAAGATTTTGAATCATTAATATATCCGAAGGTCTACTTAAGAAAATGGGTAGATCTTTACTTTCTGGGGTAATCATAGCAGATTTCGAAATAGTTTCTTCTACTACAGTTGTTACGAAACTAATTAAAATTTTTGAGCAGTTCATTAGCCTTGAAATAGTACAATACACAGGAACTAATAATTTATTTTGCGCAATATAAATTAATTGCACTGTAGTATGATAGTCAGGGTCTAACAATATTTCTTCTTCTATACGATTCCAAAAACACAATGAATCTTCGGATAACAAATTCTTAAATAACGTATCATATAAAAAATCAGGAGTTGAGTTTAATAAAACAGAGGCTTCGGAATTATAACTTTTAATGACAAAATGCTCATCTAAGATAAAAGTACTTTGAACTAGATTCCTGTAGGAATGATGAGGATTTATAAAACCCGCGTGAAAAACAGCTTCCTTCATTTCCTCGGCTACCATATTCATAAGCACAACTAATCCTTCCAGTTCATCATCCTCTTCTGTTCTTTGGATTCGATTACTAAAATTACCTCCTGCCATTTCAAGAAGCATTTGAGACATACTACGCATACGCTGCAGATTAATTTCTTGATTCATAATGTGTAAATATTAGTCATAAATAAACATCCACCCACTAAACATACTTTTCCAAAAAAACTAAAGCAGCTACTTCATCAGTAAAAATCTTAGTCGGAACACTTGGCTTACATATTTTTAGATAAAATGAGGTCATACTTAAGGAAACACTCTGATGCCCAACCAGACTTACTGCCTTGGTAAGAATAGAGCCTGATTGCGCCAAATAATCCCTTGCAGCTTTGTCAGAATCTACAATCCCTCTAATATCACAAAAAACAGGATAAGCCATCTCATTTTGTAACTGAATTCGATCAGCAACAATACGTTGGGCTGCCGCTAAATTAATGACAACATTAGGCTTGTATTTAAAAAAAAGAATCTCATTATGAATCCAAAATTGAGCAAATTCATTATCTTGAATAGTACATACTTTTTTCATAAAAAATTAAATAAATCATCACAATTTAGCTAAAATAATATTAAAAATAATACAATTTAAATAAAACACACACAATTTGATATAATTAATCACAAAAGTTATCAAATCGGGAGTATCTGTTGTCATAAAAGGATTTTTTTATAATTCGTTGAATCTCATTAGCTTTTTATTCAGAGTTTTACGTCATAAATCTCAAACTAGTAGGAGATATTTAGCTAGTTATATTTTTCAACAATTAAAAGCAAAATAATATGGCAAAAATCAAACACAACAGCTTCATTGACACCGTCGATGAGGTGATCGCTGGAGCAAAAAAAGAAGGCGTGCTTCACCTTTATGCTGAAGATCAAATTTTGAATGGACGTACCCTACAGATAAAAGGGCAAAAAATGTTTCATTTTGGCACGACAGGGTATTTGGGGCTAGAACAAGACATCCGGCTCAAAGACGCAGCAATAGCAGCTATTCAAAATTATGGTACACAATTCCCTCTATCCAAAACGTACATTTCCAATCCATTATACAATGAGCTGGAATCAAAAATTGAAACGATGTATGGAATACCACCTATAATAACTAAAAACAGTACACTCGGGCATTTAGCAGTAATTCCAACAGTGGTAAGAGATGAAGACGGAGTAATTTTAGACCATCAGGTACATTGGAGTGTTCAAAATGCCTGTCAATTACTAAAGATAAGAGGTATCCCGGTAGAAATGATTAGACATAATAATTTGAATATGCTTGAAGATAAAATTAAATACCTCGCTACCCGATGCAATAAAATATGGTATATGGCTGATGGGGTATATTCCATGTTTGGCGATTTCGCACCAATACCTAATTTGATGGAACTATGTAAAAAATACCCGCAGTTACACCTGTACTTTGATGATGTACATGGCATGAGCTGGAGAGGAAAAAACGGCACTGGGTACGTATTGGATATTTTAAAAAATTTACCAGACAATGTTTTACTGTTCGGTACCTTGAGCAAAACATTTGGTGCCAGTGGAGCGACTTTACTTTGCACAGATAATCGACTGCGTGGAAAAATTAAAAACTTTGGTGGACCACTTACTTTTTCTGCACAACTGGAACCCGCTTCTGTAGCAGCTGCAATCGCTTCAGCTGACATTCATCTTTCGACCGAAATCACGAGCTTACAATGCGATTTATCAGAAAAGATAGAATATTTCAAATCATTATTGGAAAAAACCACCCTTCCAATGATTGATCTGAATAACTCACCAGTATTTTTCTTAGGTACCGCTATGCCGTTGACCGCTTATAAAATGGTACAAAAACTCTTTAATGAAGGTTTTTATGTAAATCCTGCAATATACCCCGCAGTACCAATCAAAAATACGGGAATTCGCATTACCCTTTCCCGCCACAATCAAAAAGAAGAAATAAAAGCACTAGTAGAAGCAATGGAATTCCATTTCCCTCAAGCCTTGGAAGAATCAGGTAATAGCCTTCACAAAGTAAAAAAAGCTTTTGGTATTATGGAAACAATACCTCAAATAGAAGATGAAGAGCCAAAATCTAACTTTATAGTACAATATGAAACATCCATAAAAAAAATAGACAAGCAAAACTGGAATAACCTTTTAGGAAAACAAAGCACATTCGACTGGGAAGGATTATCTTTTTTGGAAAATGCTTTTTCAAATACAAATTCCCCTGAAAATAATTGGGAATTTCATTATTATGTAATAAAAGACAAAAATGAAATTCCCATACTAGTAACTTTTTTTACTTTTGGACTTTGGAAGGACGATATGCTGGCACCTGAATCAATTTCACTTCAACTAGAAGAAAAAAGAAAACAAAATCCATTATACCTGACTTCAAAAGTCTTGGGAATGGGTTCCTTATTCACAGAAGGCAATCACTGTTACATTAATAAAACTCACCCCTTAGCAGAAGAAGCAATAGTACTTTTGCTGCAACAAGTGGAAATAGTATACCATAAATTAGATGCTGACATGCTCGTCTTAAGAGATTTCGAAGAAGACCAACAATTGAATCGTATTTTTCACAATCAAGGCTTCTTAAAAATTAATATGCCCGAAACCTGCATCATACAAAATAGTAAATGGAATAGTACCGAAGAATTTTCGGCGACCCTTTCCTCCCGCTCCAGAAAGCATTTCTTTAAAGAGATAGTACCTTTTGAACAAGCTTTCAATATTGTAATAAAAGATCAATTATCAGATGAAGAATTAGAACAAGCATATTATCTGTATCAGAATGTAAAAAATAACAATCATGCTATAAATACATTTACCTATCCAATAAAAGTATTTAAAAAAATGGAGAGTAATCGGCAATGGGAATTTATATTGTTATATCTCAAAAATAAAGAAAAAAAAGAAATCACAAACCCATTAATCGGAATTCTATTTTGTTATAAAAACACAGAACATACCTATGTTCCAGCTCTAATAGGAATGGACTATTCCTATGCAAAAGAATTCCAACTCTACCGACAACTCCTTTTTCAGGCAATCAAACGAGCTCGGTACTTAAACTTAAGTAAAATCGATTTTGGGGTATCTGCCACTTTCGAGAAAAGAAAACTGGGAGCCACGATAATTCCAAAAGTAGCCTATATTCAAGCCCGAGATAATTTTTCCATGGAATTAATGGGTACAATTCAAAACGAAGATAAAACACATTCAAAAACTAAATAAAATTTGGGTTTTATCAACTTATTGCAAAACCAATAAAAAACAAAAATCAATCCAATTTCACCCTCCTCTTTTTTCACTCCCCTCCTTCGGAGGTACTGGGGAGAGGATAAACCAAAAACCTATGCTAAAAATTACTGTAGAAGAGTTTGATGAAAAACTCAAATTGATAATTAATTCTGACGAAAACCATCTTAAAAAAGCAACTGATGGTATTCATTTATGCAACAAAACCCTAGCCGACATGAAAGAGAGAGTCGACCAAAATGATTTTGAAACGACACCAGACGAGATTGATTTTTTTAAAAACATCAAACCCCTTCCAATGAGTTACCTTATCTATTTTACAGAACTACGTTCTTGCGAACTCCGCAAACCTAAAGCAGGCACGTCCTATCAAATAGAATTTTTCGACAAGGAAATGCGGAAAATCAATAAGTTCTTTTCTCGCAATCTAGACTTTGTGAATTATATGGAGCAAGGATATACCTATATTGATCATCAATTTTTCACAAGAAACCCCGGCAACAGTTTTCCATTCACTCCAATGACGGCTTATTACCAATATCCTGAATTTTCCTCCTCACATGATATGCTTTGGGCGAAAATAAAGGCAATGTACCGTTTCATTCATTATATCCGCGAAGCAATGCAAAAACTCAATGCCGGAAATGCAATGCTATTTGACGAAAAAAAACACAAAGTCCTGCTTTGGACAGCTCCAAAAACGGCACTAACAGAATTAATCTATGCCTTATACTCTAATGGGGCTTTGAACCATGGTGCAGCCGACATAAATACAATAGCGGCTTCTTTTGAAGATTTTTTCAATATCAAAATTGACAATATCTACAAAACCTATTCAGAGATTAAAGAACGTAAAAGTAGTAAAACAAAATTCCTGGAAGAACTAATGATGAACCTGCAACAAAAAATCCACAAAGAAGACGAGTGCTAAAAAATCGGTATCCAATCGGTAGTACGAAAAACACACTAGAGAAGCACAGCCGTAGAATTGATTGTTAAACCTTACGAAATGGGACTTCGAGTATTTCTAACTTTATAAATAGTATTCGTCTCCATGTCATATCGAGCGCAGTCGAGATAGTAATGCCCCAGTACATTGGGGCATTTTTCATTATAAAAAGTGCAACTGGAAATAAAAAACTACAACAGCTAAAAAAAAGAACAGCTAGAAAATACCAATACCCCCCAAAATAGGCTTTAAATAATATTGAAATGTTAAATTTCTTCGGTACTACGAAGCGTATGGGGATAGAAAGCAAATAAAAGCAGTCAATTTTGTATCACTAAAAAACACAATAGATACAAACTCAAATTACTTTCAAATGGCAGCAACAATTATCACAGTCGAAGATCTTAGAGACTTCAAAATTGATTTATTAGAGGAAATCAAAAAAATATTTCAATCGCAAACTACTACGCCTACCAAAAAGTGGCTAAAATCCACAGAAGTACGCAAACTGCTAAACATCTCTCCTGGAACACTCCAAAACCTCCGCATCAACGGAACACTTTCCTATACCAAAATCGGTGGCACTATCTACTACGCCAATCAAGACATTGACAAAGTACTGGAAAACAACAAAGTCAACGCCAATCCCTAACTATTCTAATAGTCGCGGCTATTGTCTTCCCGAGCGCGTCATGTCGAGCGGACGAGGGAACCTTCTCACTATTCACTATTCACCGTCATCTCGAGCGCAGTCGAGAGACACTTCTCACTAATTATGAACTACATCAAACACCTCACCGGATTTTTCAATAAAATCAACTACGAAACTAACCTCAACCCCACCCACATTTCACTCTATTTAGCCCTTTTCCAATGTTGGAACGTAAACCGCTTCAAGAATCCAACAGGCATTTCTCGGGAAGAAATAATGAAAGCCAGCAAGATCAATTCAAAAGCGACCTATCATAAATGCATGAGAGAATTAGAGCTTTTAGGGTTTATGGTATACAATCCAACATTCAATCCCCACTCCTCCTCTACCATCATTATGACAAATTTATCTGAAAAAGAAAAAATAATTTCAAAAATTCCACCGCCAACCCATTCAAAAAATGAACCCGTTCACAATTTGACCGAATCAAAAAGTGAACAAGTCATTGAACAGGTAAATGAACCGCTCTATATATATAATAAAAAACAAACAGTTAAAAACAATTCAAACAATATAAAAATAGAGATAGAAAAAAATTCAATTAATCAACCAGTTCAAAATTTGAATCTTTTAATAATTCCAAAAGAAAAAGAAATAAAAACGGAGAGCGGTCAGCAAAAAGAAAAAAGTTGCGCGAAAAAAGAAAAAGCTGTTGCACTCGATTTATTTTTTGATACCAAACCCCCATCACTTGAAATGACATTGGAATACTTCTCTTTCAAAGAAAGTTCCCTAACGGAAGCCAATAAGTTTTTCAATTACTACTCCAGCATCGGTTGGCTCATTGGTGGTAAAACAAAAATGAAAGATTGGAAAGCTGCAGCAAGAAACTGGATGCTAAACACCGTAAAGTTTGCTGTTAATGCTCCAAAATCAGATTACAATTCCCAGCCAAAACCAATGCACTTACACACGGCAACCCAAAAAAACTATGACGAACCATTGTAAATCCGTCTCTGAAACCTTCGTGATCCGCAAAGGTTTCAAAGTATATAATTTCCAAAAATGTATGGAATACCTCGAAAAACAAGGGAAAACTACCTACGGAAATTCGTTTCAAATCAGCGAAATGGATCACCCTACCATCTACAAATTATTAATTTATATGATAAAGGATGAAAAA
The DNA here is from genome assembly GCF_041431385.1 of Flavobacterium sp. Arc2. NCBI lineage: Bacteria > Pseudomonadati > Bacteroidota > Flavobacteriia > Flavobacteriales > Flavobacteriaceae > Flavobacterium > Flavobacterium sp. Arc2. Next base: position 19,983 of record NZ_JASMRH010000017.1, read on the forward strand.
ACAGCCTTAAAACTAAAGATCGATTTATCAAAAGGCATTCTAGTATCTGGAGCAATTGGTTGCGGCAAAACGTCGCTAATGCATCTAATCCGACCTTTTGCTTATCAAAACTCCGAATACAAAATCAAAACGTGCAGGGAAGTCTCCTTCGAATTTGCAAAAAACGGTTTTGAGGCCATCAACCGCTACACACTAAAGCAAGCCAATCAATCAAAATTAACTGGTTATTGCTTTGACGATTTGGGTGCCGAACAACAAATAAAGCACTTCGGTAACGACTGCAACGTCATGGCCGAAGTACTAATCAGTCGGTACGAGCAGTTTGTCGAAAACAAATCGGTAACTCACATTACCACCAACCTTTCCGCCTCCGAAATCGAAAACAACTACGGCAACCGCCTCCGCTCCAGAATGAGAGCCATGTTTAACCTCATCACCTTCGATAAAGAAACAAAGGATAAACGATAACAATCATTTCTTGAACAAAGTAACGGCGTCACTTCGAGTAATTTTTAAGTTTTTCACTTAAAAATTGTATCGAGAAGCAACTTGAAACTTTAAACCTGAAAAAAACAACAAATGAAAAACTTCTGGAACTGGTTCCTCGACAACCACCACACCATCAAAAACCTTCTAAATCATTCTCCTGAAAACCAAAAAACAATCTGTTATTGGATCAAGCAAAACCTCTACTATTATTGCAGGAAAATAGACTTTATCATTGTCTTTCCTAAAAAAACTACTGACCAATTCGAATTGATAATTACCGCGAAGGGCAATCACAAATTATTCAAACAAGTTATTGACCTGGTGGACAATGCGCCAGTAGTAAAAACATGGAAATTCACGGCCTTTATTGACTCAAAAGAAACCATTGAAAAAAGCATAAACAAACTAGACAGTCCTTTCATCATTAAGGATATCAATCTCAAAGAGAATCAGGCAAAATTCATTACAATTAACCTGAAGAATTACGGTGAAAAACAGACCATTCATATCCATCTCAAAAACCACACTATTCACTGCAGCAACAAAACAATTTATCACGCATTATTGATTGTTTTGGAAAAGATTTCAGTAAATACCATCTTGTTTGAAACCATCCATTTGGTACAATTACCACAAAGCACTGGACAGAAAACAGACTTAATTCATTTACATGAATTTCAAGTATATTTAGATAACTTCAATACAATACAAATTCAAGTATCTACAAAACAACTTTTTATGATTAAAAGACCTCAAATCAACTTGTAAAAACATTTTATCAATATCACTAAAAGTGGGTATAGCAAATTCCTGAAAATTATTGTTCTTTTACACAAACGCAATAACCTAACAAATTCGATATAGTATCCCTCAAATAGAAATTGTGTAAGACTTTTATTATCCTTAAGTTTGGGTATATTAAAAATGTAATTTTTGAACGCTATGGATAAGTATAGAAAAGTAATTGAAGAATTAATTCAATTTAGAAACGAAAGAGATTGGAAACAGTTTCATGATTCTAAAAATTTGGCGCTTGCCATTTCTATTGAAGCTTCAGAGTTGAATGAACTTTTTTTATGGAAAAAAGATACTGAAGTTGAAAACATAAACCCAGAGAAGTTAAAAGAAGAACTTGCCGATGTACTCTCATTTGCTTTTTTATTAGCAGAAAAACACAACTTGGATATTTTTGATATCGTTTCAGAAAAAATTAAAAAAAATGCTTTAAAGTATCCTGTTGAAAAAGCGAAAGGCACTGCGAAAAAATACAATGAACTATGAGTCAAAACCCAGTTTTCTCTATTAAAAAATTTGATTTTGATTCAAGCCTTGTTAGTGAATTTAATAATATACATTACGTTAAAGACTTGTGGCCTGTTGTTTATATTTTAAGTGATGGAAATGTAAATGAAGCTTACGTTGGCGAAACGACAGATGCGTATGCTAGAATGAGCAGTCATTTAAAGAATAACATAAAAAATAAACTTTCAGCAGTCCATTTAATTTCAAGTGAAAGGTTTAATAAATCTGCAACATTAGACATAGAGTCTAATCTCATTAAATACATTTCTGGAGATGGGCAATATAAATTAATTAATGGAAATATTGGATTAGCCAATCACAATTACTACCAAAAGAAAGAAGTTTATTGGGATATCTTTAAATCCATTTGGGATAACTTAAGATCGGTTGGAATAGCTAAACACCCTATTGATTATATTGACAATTCTGATTTATTTAAATATTCACCCTACAAAACTTTAACCTCAGAACAAAAGAGCGGTCTACTGGTTATTATGAAAAATCTTCTGGATAATCGGTATAAAAATATTATCATTGAAGGCGGTGCAGGAACTGGGAAAACAATTTTAGCCATTTTCTTATTTAAGTTACTTAATACTACAAACGAAGATTTTAACTTTGAGGAATTCGGAAATGATGAATTTGAATTCATGGAAATTGTCTTTCAATTGAAAATAAAATATCCAAACCCCAAAATGGCATTAGTTGTTCCAATGTCGTCTTTTAGAACTACTTTAAAAAAAGTTTTTAAAAATATTAAGGGATTAAATGCCAATATGGTAATTGGTCCTGCAGAAATCGTAAAGGACACTTTTGATATTGTTATCGTAGACGAGTCGCACCGATTAAGGAGACGGGTTAATTTAGGTGCTTATTTTAGAGCATTTGATGTTGTTTGCGAAAAATTACAATTAGATAAATATACCTGCAATGAATTAGATTGGATAATGAAACAATCTGAAAGTGCTGTATATTTTTATGATGAAAACCAATCCATAAAACCATCAGATGTAAAGAAAGAAGATTTTGATAAACTAAAAGTGAATGGTTTAACAAAAATAGAACATTTAAAATCTCAGTTTAGGTCGAAAGGAGGCAATGATTATGTCAGCTATATAGATAATCTGTTAAAATGTAAATTAGATAATTCTGACACATTATTTAGTTCTAAAGAATATGAATTTATTCTTTTTGATTCTATAGAAGACATCGTAAATGAAATAAAATCTAGAGATATAGAAAACGGGCTTTCAAGATTAGTAGCTGGGTATTCGTGGCCTTGGATGACTAACAAAAAAGACGCCAAGCAAGATTATGATATTGAAATTGAAAATACACGATTAAAATGGAATAGTACAAATATTGATTGGGTTAATTCTAAAAACTCTAGAGATGAAGTGGGTTGTATTCATACTACCCAAGGTTACGATTTAAATTATACAGGAATAATTTTTGGAAATGAAATTACATATGACAAAGCGAACAATCAAATCAAGATTTTAAAAGAAAATTATTACGATGTAAATGGAAAACAATCCATTGTTGATCCAGAGGAGTTAAAAAATTTCATTTTAAATATATACAAAACGATAATGCTTAGAGGTATTAAAGGGACGTATGTATATGTTTGTGATAAAAACCTAAGGAACTATTTTTCTCAATTTATCCCTAAATTCAAGACTGAAAAACAAAATGTAATTTTAGAAGATAATGAAGTTATTCCTTATGTAAATAGTATTCCATTATATGATTTAAAGGTTGCAGCAGGAAACTTCAGTGAATTACAAACCGTAGATGATTGTGAATGGATTTCATTACCTGCAACTTATAAACCATCACAAGATTTATTTGCTTGTAAAGTTATTGGTGAATCCATGAATAAAATAATTCCAAACGGATCAATTTGTATGTTCAGAAAATATTCAGCAGGCTCCAGAGATGGAAAAATAGTTCTAGTTGAAAGTACAAATATACAAGACCCTGATTTTGGTTCGGGCTATACTGTAAAAGAATATAGAAGCAAAAAAAACATGGGAAATGACACATGGATTCATGAGTCAATTATTTTAAAACCACTTTCAGATAATATAGAGTATCAAAATATTATACTTGAAGAAGAGGATTTGAGTAGTTTGAAAGTAGTTGGGGTTTTCGAATGTGTTTTGTAAAAAAGTAATTGCACTAACAATAAATCAACAGAATGGTTTATGAGTTGTATGGTTGACAGAGGAAGAGATTAAAGTTGTTGAAGGGAATTAATTAAATTTAGAAAATGAAAATTAAATTTTTAAAAGCATATAACGGGGATTCAATTTTAATATCTCTGCAAGATACTGATGGGTCAGATAAAAACATCCTAATTGATGGAGGGATAAAAAAAACATATAAAACAGATAAAGGATCAAAAGGAAAACCTGAATTTGGAGAACTTAAAATAATTATTGATACAATTAGAAACAATAATAAATTTATTGATTTACTTATAATAACTCATATTGATGAAGATCACATTGGCGGCATTATAAAATGGTTTAATGATGATGAAAATGCTTTCAAACTTATTAAAGAAGTTTGGTTTAATTCAGGAAAGGGCATTGCAACATTTTTGAAACAATCTGAAAACAAAGATTTAGAGCATCTAATTAATTCTGATAAAACAACTTTGACTAGTATAGATCAGGGTATTGATTTTAGTGAATACATAACTGAAAAAGGAATATTATTTACTGATATTATATTACAGGCAAATGAACTTAGAAGATTTGGTTATGATTTCAAAATCTTATCTCCAAATAAGACTAAACTTGAATTATTATTAAAAGAATGGAAAATTAAAGAACCAAATTTAAATACAGCCTCAAAGCCAAACGATTATGCCAAAACAATAAAAGAACATTTGGCAAACGATATATTTTTAGAAGATAATGCATATCCAAATGGAAGCTCAATAGCGTTTATACTAAAAAAAGAAGAAGATAATTTTCTTTTTCTTGGGGATTCGCACCCATCAGTGATCGTAGAAGGACTTAATAATTTTAATTATTGCGAAGACAATAAATTAATTGCAAAATTTGTAAAAGTATCACATCACGGAAGCAAAGGAAATACAAGTATTGAACTTTTAAAATGTATTAATTCTAAAAACTTTATGGTTAGTACAAATGGATCTGGAGACCAGCATCCACACAAACAATTATTATCTAGATTGATTAAAGAAAAGGAGGATTGTAATATTTACTTTAATTATAAAGAGAGAATGGAAATGATATTTACGGAACAAGATAAATTGGATTATCCAAACTTTAATCCAATTGCAATTACAAATGAATTTGAATTTTAAAGATGAATCAAGACGATATTAAAAAATATATAGTTTGTATTAATGGTGGAAGTGGAGTTATTTTCCAACCAATGGATATTGAGTATTCCTATATTCTAACTGCAAAACACGTTTTCGAAGATGTAGATTCTGAACCATACAATAATCTCGTCACTATTCATTTTTTCAATGCTATTACAAACACTTACGAAGTGGTAAAACCTCCTTTTGAACTTGAAATTGGAGAAAATTATTTTCCTCATTCAGAAGATGGTGTTGATATTTCAATTATAAAACTTCCTAAAATTGCTAATGTTGAAAAAATAATTATCAAGGAAGATATTTGTATCGATAATAAGGATTATTGTCTATCTGGTTATCCATCCATAAGAAGAAATTCCATAATCCAATCAATTAATTTAGGATGGTTTAGGGCTGATTTGGATGTAACAATATTAACAGAAATAGCAAACAAAAGAAGAGAAGCAGATATTAGTAAAAATCAAAACCACGCTGAACTTGTAGGTTCTTCTGGTGGTGGGATTGTTAAAATCCAAGGTGATTATCTTGTATTAGCAGGTATTCAAAGTAGGGTAGTTTCTAACGAAGAATTTTTAGGGCGTATTGAGTTTACACCTATAGGGTGTTTTAATGAGATTATTGATGAATACAAGGATAAACTGACTCCACTTCTACCTCCTTATTTAGCGAATTTCAGTTTTTTAAAAGATAAAGTATTTAATATAGATGCAGGCGCCGACGATAATGATATTATTTTTACACGAAATTTTTTAAAACATAAGGCAAATCAAATAATTAGTAGTGATATTACTCCTGTTGGAATAAAAGATTTTTTTAAAGAAAGATTGATTTTAAACAATGAAGATTTAACCATCTTGAACGATGAAATAATTTACGCAACTTGGTTAGAATTTTTAGTTATAATGAATATAGCAAAGAGTAAAGTGCACTGCTTTTTAGATTTAGAAGATTTATTCAACAAGGTTAGATTAATTTATAAAAATACAAATTCAAAGTGGCAAGGGAGTGACTTTTTGAAGGAATGTATGAATTGTGATTTAACCGATTTACAAGTTAATGGAACTGTACTAATTAATACAAAAGAGATTCCTGCAAAAGAAAAAATCGAACATTATAAAATAGATAAAGACAGTATCATTCCAAGTATTGGTAATTTAAAAAAAGATTATCAAAATGGCAATTTCGGAGATGTTTTTATTGATGACGCAGCTGGAGAAGCAAAAGAATTTGTTTTTGATAAATATAGATTTATTCATTTTGAATTTTTAAAAAAGTTCCTAATAACAGGGAAAAGCGAAGAATTCAAAGACTTTAACAATAGTAATCAACCAGAATTATTAAGTAAATTAAATAGCATTTATGGAGAATTATTTACCTTATAAAGAAAATATACTTAAAGAATTAACAGAAACTTATAAAAGTTTAATTTTCAAATTCATTATTGAAAAGATAAACATTAATATTAGTGTTCTATTTGTTTACGGTTTAAGTAAAGATTTTGAAGAAAATGATAATTGGGAGAAAATTTCAGAAGAAATAGCTCTTAAATATCAAAGTAAGATTAGTGATGTCATTGATAAATGGAATATTTATATCATTTATGTTTGCCAAGACAAAACTACAAAAGAACTTAAAAACAAAATTGAAAATAATAGATTTTCAAATAGAAAAATTGTTGAAGATGATTTTCAAACGGAGTTAACGGATGAAAAAGCTAATGAGTTAATTATAAAGCATATTACAAATACTGATTTAATAAAAGTTATTGCAGATACAAATGGTTCACTTCAAGAGGTTTATTCACCAATAAATCAAAATTTATGGGAATTAATCCCAAAAGACGATACTATTAATGGAGATACTAGTAAGCAAAAATATTTAATAGAATTATTAAAACAACTAAAAAATGAAAATTAAAAAAGTTCAAATTTCAGGATTTAGAGCATTTAATAAAGTTGAAGATTCAACTTTTAATTTTATGATTTCTACTCATAAAATAGCCGATTTTATTTCTATTTATGCTCCAAATGGTTATGGCAAAACATCTTTTTATGATGCTGTTGAGTGGGGTGTAACACATCAAATCCAGAGATTTGATAAAATGAATGATTTTATCAAAAACAATAAGGATAACAATAATCAAATATTATTAAATAATAACTCAAGTGAAGGTCAAGTAAAAGTTGAAACTACTACGGAAGAATTTGTAAAAAAAATTAATAAGCGAAAAAAATATAACAAAAAAGGAGATTCCATTAATATTTTTTTTAAAGAAGTTATACTAAGTCAGGATTTAATTGACAAATTTATTAAAGAGGAAAAAGCAGAAGATCGATATACCAAGTTTGTTGAGTTTAACCCTGAAATTAAATCTTACAATAACTCATTAAAGAACTTAACAATACTATTTGATAATATTGAATCCAAAACAAAAGAACTAAATGCAGAAATTAAGGAAAAACAAAAAACTCAATTAAAAATTGATTTTGAAGAAGATGGTAAAAAATTTGATGAAATAAATAAAGCACTTCAATTTTTAAAGGGCAAAAAAGAAGAAATAGATTTAATTGAAAAAGAAACATTTACTCAACCAAAGTATGATTTTTTAGATCAGAAAATTAAATCCCGATTAATCAGTTTAGAAATAGAAATCGAGACAGTTAAATTAAGAATTGGAAATATTGACATTGAATATAATGGCATTGCAGATACTAACGATGATAACAATAAAGGGATTTTTAATTATTTTAATAATCGTAATAAAGTTATTGATTTAGAAAAAGCAAAGAATGATATAAATGATATAGTTACTAAAATTAAGAATAAGGAAAATTGTGAATTAAAAGATAGCAAGCTAAAAACTCAAATTAGCGAAGAATTAGAATTAAATAAATTATATTTATTATTCAAAGAAAAATTTAAAACGTATTTAACCATTGAGAATGAAATCAATGAAAGAAATAAGACTTATGATAGTTATGACAGTGAAAAGCTAAAAAGTGAAAAAGTAATAAACGATTTTAATGAAATAAATCAAAAAAATGCTGCCGATCTAGACAGATTACAAAATGAATTAATTGTCAAACAAACTACATTAAAAAACATTCCTTATCAAAGCGAAAAATTGACTAGCTTAAGCAAAAGTAATGAACTGTTAAAACCACAGATTAGTGTTTTGAACGAATCTATTTCAGAAAAAGACAGATTAATAGAGGGGATAAAACTTAAATTAATTCAACATCAATTTTTTAACGATAAAATCGATACTGATATTAAAATTTTGATTGATTTAGAAGAATTCAAAGACAGTAAAGAATTAATAACTTTAACACTCGCACTTGAAAATAAAACTTATCTCGCAAAAGAAGAAATCATAACAATTAATGAAAAAATTGTTTTGCAAAATGAACTGAATAATGAACTAAAAGATTTTGTTTCAAAAGGTTTAGAAATTGTTACTAAAAACAATAGTTCTGATTGTCCATTATGTAACCATACCTATAAATCATTTAATGACCTTTCTAGTAAAATCATTGAAAATAAATTACTAGGCAAAATAGTAAAAGAAAGTCTAGAACGTAAATTGAAGTTAGAAAATGAAACTAAAAAGTATTCAGAAGATATCTCCACAAATAAATCTATTTTAAAAGAATATTTGAAAAAAGCGATTGAGCCTTTTGAGAAAGATAAACTAAAAATTGAAATTGAATTTATTAAACTTAGAGAATTAAAAGAAGAGAAAATTCAGCAGTTGATTAAATCGGAGAATGAAATTAAAGAAGTCAATCATTTTTTTGAAAACACGGTTAATACTAAAGACTTTGAAGAGAAAATAAGCAAAGAAATAACTGTTTCCGAAAAAGAAATCTCTGACATCAATAGTGTCGGCATCAAGAATAAGACTGCTATTAATGATCACCATAATTTAATAAAGAGTGCCAATGAAAATAAAGACATTATTCTAAAAGATATTACTGAACTAAAATCGGCTAAAGAATATAATGATGTAATACATTTTTATACAAATACTCTGAAAACAAATGACATAAACATAATCTTTTTAGAAGAAACGATTAAAAAAAGTAGTGAACATCTTAACAAACTTAAAAATGATGCTGAAGAAAATTTAAAGTTTTTGAGTGAATTAAATTCAAAATTATTGACTAATACTCTAACTAAAGACGAAGCCCTAAAAAAGTTTGAAGAAGTAGAAAACACAATTAATCTAGTCAAAAATATTATTCAAAATTTTGAGCAATATATTAAATCCGAATTCAAAATTGATTTAGTAAGTACAGATAAAACCCAAGTTGATATTGAGTTTGAAAAAATCAGAAATATTGAAAAAGAAAAGCTAAAACTATTATCAAATATCAATGAAAATTATGTAATTATTAATAAACTAAAAGATGATTGTTTAAAAGTTACCGAAGCTGAAAAAATTCAAAAAGAAATAGACGGGTTTTCCAACGAAGTTAATAGATTAATAATTGTAAAAACTAAATTAAAAGCTGAAAAGGATAACTTAATAAAATATTTAAGGAAAACAATTAATGGATTTTTCTATAAAGAATTAATAAATACGATTTACAGCAAAATAGATCCACATCCCGATTATAGTGAAATTGAATTTGAATGTGATTTTGAAGATAAAAATCCACGCCTTCAAATTTATACTATAAAGATTGTTAATGGTAAAAGAGAAAAGTCTATTCCTTCATTGTATTTCAGTACAGCACAAATTAATATTTTAAGTTTAAGTATATTTTTAGCAAGAGCTTTAAAAGCTAAAAATCCAGAATCTGGAAAATCCGTAGATTGTATTTTTATTGATGACCCAATTCAATCTATGGACAGCATAAACATATTATCATTTATCGATTTATTTAGAAGTGTGATTTTATTTTTAGGCAAACAATTAATAGTTTCAACACATGAAGAAAATTTCCACTTGTTATTGCAGAAAAAAATTCCTGTTGAATTATTTGATTCAAAATATATTGAATTTGAGACTTTTGGAAAATTAAAAGGAATATCCTAATATAATATTATGTTAAAATGGCAGAATTCATTACCGACAAACAATTAGATGACAAACTAACGGACATCATCTGGAATGCAAAAAAAGAACTTATTATACTTTCCCCTTATATCATATTAGATGAGTATTGTAAAAAAATATTTAAACAATTAAAGAACAATCCTGAACTTAAAATTGTGATCATTTTTGGTAAAAACGAAAGAGAAACCAGAAAAAGTTTAAATCCAGAAAATTTAGAATTATTCAAAGAATTTAGCCATGTCACTATAATCTATTGCCATAATTTACATGCTAAATATTTTTCCAATGAAAGTGAAGCCTTATTGACTTCTCTAAATCTTCTTGGTAAATCTATGACAGGAAACATTGAATATGGTATCTGTTTTCAAAAGGAAGAATCCAAATCTGAAAAATTGTATGAAGACTCCTTTAACTATACTAAAGAATTGCTCTCAAAAAATCCATGTATTTATGTTAAAAGACCTGTATTTATAGAAACCAGTAAAGACAAAACTAAAAGATATATTGAGTCTAAAGTAATTTATGATGTTACCGAGTTACTCTATAACAACGCTTTTTTCGAGAAAAAATACCATAATGAATTTGAGACCGAATTGTTAGAAGCTGCTGATAAACCTACTAGAGAAAATTATACTCATGATCGTAAATACGTGGGTGTTTTAAACTCGACTAAAACTAATCTAACTGATAACACAATTGTTATTGAAGCAGAAGATGATAAAATCATAAAAGTCAATAAAACTATTTTTCCATTAATAGATAAGGACCTTATAAGAATTCATCAATACTTTCAAGAAAGGTATTCAGGAGTTAAAATAAATAGCACCAATACATATGTTTTTTGCAAAAAACTATTGCCTTATGCTGATGTTATGTTCAGAGAAGGTCTTGAGATTCGATTTAATTTTCAGTCGAAAAACTTGAATCAAATAATAAAAGTTTTAGAGAATATAAAATTTGAAGCTAACCATTACAAATACAAAAGGGAAATGGACTCAAACAATAACGGTCCATATTCTTATGTATTTATACCACAAGAAGTAACAGATATTCAAAAATTGATTTTTGACTATATTTTTATGACAAATACTATTTTAGAGAAAACAAAATCGATAAACTAAAATCAAAATACAACACAATAAATAAAATCATAATGCAATACTTTGCCTTTGTTCCCCCGCTGGTGAGAATGTCTCGCTAGTACTCATAACTAATAAGAGAAGTGCTACTTTCTAAGCTCATAAGTTAAGTATTACTGTTTAATTCAGAATCTAGACTAACGGCAAAACCTTTTGAGTGTTTTTCAAAAAACTGAATAGCATCGAAAAAGCAATTAAAAACCCACTACTATATGAACTTACCGTTTTCCGAAAATCTGCCAGTAAATAGATTAGCTTCAATATTTGCAAGTACGTCGGCTACCTATAAGTTTTATTGGTTTTTGGCTATCCTTGAATTAGTGGAAGAAGGCAATACAGCCATTTATAAAAGAAACCTTTTCTCAAGAATGATAAGTAATTCTTGGTACACAGTAAACTATTTCCATGTCTCTTTTGGTAAACAGGATCTTATTCAAGAATCCGTAAGATCAATTCTGAAAATTGAAAACCTTACAATCGATGAAAATAAAAACAAAATAAATGCTGTTTTAGAAAACACCACTAACAACCAAACCATTAAAATTTTAAATCATTTCGATAAAAATGTCCCACATTGGTTCATCTCTCCTTGGTTTTCAGGCAATCGTAATAGTATTTATTTACAATCACAAAACTTTGATAATGGATGTCTCTACAGTTTAGAAAAAGATTTCATAAATATTAACCCCTTGTGGTCATCCTATTTAAAATCTAATTCAAAAATACTCAAAAACTTTTGCTATTGGAACTTATCTCTATTTCTCCAAAAAAGAAATCCAAGCGTTCCGGATATTCCAAATAAGATAAACAAAACAATCACCAGAAATTCCTTAACCAAACAAACCAACGAATATTGGAAATTGGTATTTAATGAATTAGGCTCCATAGAATGTGTTTTCACCGGAAACAAATTAATTTTTGACGAGAAAAGGTATGCATTAGATCATTTTGTACCACATGCTTTTGTGTCACATGATTTAATATGGAATCTAATACCAATTGACAAAAGCTTTAATTCCTATAAAAGTGATAAGCTGCCATCCGTAGATAAATATTTTGATAAGTTTTTTAACCTTCAAAAAACTGCTTTTGAAATCGTAAAAAACAAAAACACTAAAAACAAATATTTAGAAGAGTACCTTACCATTTTTCCTGATTTAGATAATGTAAATAGCTTTGATTATCAGAGATATAAAGAGAGTATTCTGCCCTTGATTACAATTGCCCATAATAACGGTTTTTCTTTCATGAAGGATCGACTACCCAGCTCACCATAACGTTCTCGCTCATGCCCTGCTTTAAAAAAACACAAAATAGCCGTTTTTATTGACAGCTAATTTTTTGCGGCAAAGATTGAGACACCAGCTCTATCCCTCTGGCGCTCGTTTGTAACGAGTGCCTACTTTCTTTATAAAAACGAGTCGTAGCGTTTGCAACGCGGTTCACTAAATATCTCCCGCTCTCCGTAGTCTCCTGACTTAGGTACGCCTTTTTAAGAATAGCCTATATAAAGATTAATTATTAAATCATTACTATCTCTTTTTACCTCCAAAAACAGATCTTTTACACTTGCCGTTTGCTTTAACAGCTGTTGTTCATCTGTGAATCCAATGTTACACACCTATTGCCATATCTCAGGTATAGCGGAAACTTTGACTCCATAAGGAGGATAAAAACTGTTGCCAGATACTCCTCGAAAACATTTTTTTTGTTTTTATTAAATCGCTTTTACACCATGCCTTCATTTTTGGCTATCAGTATTTAGGTCTTGCCATCATTGACGTCTCCTCACTTTTCAACATGCCACCCAACAATAATGGATCCATCTGTCTTCGTATTTGGTGCACCTGCCTCTGGTTATCCCGAAAGATTCCGACAGCTTTTCCTGCGAAATTTTATGTTGCACCCTAAGGCTCCTAATGTTGTCTGAAAATAAAGACATAACTATTTTGTTATAATTTGTAACAACAAATACAATAAAATTTGTTGTCATCTGTACTAATTTTGTAACGTATAAAACAGAAAAGAAGATGGAAAGAGCAATTGTGCACCTGGATTTGGATACTTTTTTTTGTGTCCTGCGATATTTTGACTGTTTTAGGGAAAGGCGGCAGCGCTTTATTAAAATTTTGCACAAGAATAACAATACAGTTCACGTTACATAACAAATGAAAAAACAGGAATTCGCAATAGTAGATATAGAAACCACAGGCGGGAATGCCAGTGGCAGTAGAATTACAGAAATTGCCATTATAATCCATGACGGAACTAACATAATCGACCGCTGGGAAACCCTCGTCAACCCAGAAAAGGAAATACCGCTTGCCATTTTTTCGCTTACGGGCATTAACAATGAAATGGTACGTAATGCACCTATTTTTGATGCTGTTTCTGAAAAGGTTTTAGAAATGCTTACCGGACGCATTTTCGTTGCACATAATGTCAACTTTGATTATTCGTTTGTTCGCCACCAACTCGAAGCAAGCGGATTCAAATGGACTGCGCCAAAATTGTGTACCGTTCGCGCCGCAAGAAAGATTAAATCGGGATTGGGTTCGTACAGCTTGGGAAGACTTTGCCACTCGCTAGATATCCCTTTGATAAACCAACACCGTGCCGGTGGCGATGCCGCTGCCACAGCCATATTGTTTTCCCGTTTGCTGGAATGGGACGTCGAAGGTGTAATCGCAAAAATGATAAAAAAGACGGCACAAGACCAGCGCTTACCCCCTAACCTACCGCCTGCTGATTTTGAGCAGTTACCTGAAAAAGCAGGTGTATATTATTTTTACGATCAGACAAGGAAAGTCATTTACGTAGGAAAGGCTATCAACGTAAAAAAACGGGTGGCCTCCCATTTCAGTGGACATAATATCACGCCACAAAGACAAAATTTCCTGCGAGAGATACACGGTATCTCCTTTGAAATATGTGCTACCGAATTAATGTCGCTGTTGCTGGAGTGTAGCGAAATCAAAAAGCTCTGGCCCACCTACAACAGGGCACTCAAACGCTTTGACCCTAAATATGGACTTTATGAGTATGAAGCTCGTAATGGATATCGGTATTTAGCAATTGGAAAACTGGGAAAATTTCAGACGGGTATTGAATCTTTCAATAGCTTGTATAAAGGCATCAATGTATTGCGCAGCTTGACCGAACAATTTGGCATTGATAACCGATTCTGTAACTACGGCATGGACGACCGCGGAGAATTCATCCCAGAGCCGGATCGGGACAATTTACCCGCAGTGGAACAGCACAACGAGCAAGTCGAAAACGCCATTGCTTTTTTAGTAAAAAACAGGCCAAGCTTTGCCATCATAGACAAAGGTAGAACTGCTGAAGAACGCAGTTGCATTTGGGTTGAAAACGGTCACTTTTATGGCATGGGATATATTGCCTCGGATATTGGTTTTACGGATCCTTCTGAGATAAAGGATCATGTCACTCCTTACAAAAGCAACCAATACAGTGTGGATTTAATCCTTGCTTACGCTGAAAAATATCCAGGTAAAGTGCATTTTAAACCAAACGAGAAGGGATGATAATTCATGTCATTTAGATCTAAGTATGTACATCAATTGGTGGTGTAAAAAAAAAATTCCTCCCTGATAAGGAACTGATGCTGTTTTCTAATCAACATATTGCATCTTTAATTGTGATTTTTAAAGAGATAGGTCTATGTAAACAATCGAATTAACTAGAAAAAAATTACACGATATAGTATGGTCAACAAACCTATCAAAGTTGACGCAGTAGTATGCATATACAAATACCTGATGACTCGGATATGTCATCGGAACGATAGCGCGGATTTGCAATCCGTGCCCACAAACAAAGGCAAACTAAAACAAAGACTACAACCATCAAAAAGTTGTAGTCTTGTTATTTAAAAACAAGATTTATGTCTACCAAATATAAAGCAATAACTACTGAAGAAGCTTATTTTGTAACCATAACAACTGTGGGTTGGGTAGATGTATTTACACGGCTCAATCAAAAATACAATATCATCAATTCTTTAAAATATTGTCAGGACAACAAAGGCTTAGAAATATATGCTTATTGTATTATGCCTTCTCATATTCACTTGTTGTGCAAAGGCACGAATGGCTTTGTTTTATCGGATGTTACGTGTGATTTCAAAAAACATACGTCAAAGGGAATTATTAAAACGATAATTGACGAACCAGAAAGTAGAAGGGAGTGGATATTGCCCTATTTTCAAAAAACTTGTGCACATCTTAAACGGATACAAAACTATAAAGTTTGGCAAGACGGCTATCATGCCGAAATAGTAGAAACCAATTGGTTCATAAAACAAAAAGTGAATTATATTCACAATAATCCGGTTAGAGATAAAGTAGTTACTTTGCCAGAGGATTATTATTTTAGTTCAGCGAGAAATTATGCAGGTTTCGAAAATGAGTTGGAGATTGTTTTGTTGGATTTGTTTTAGGTAGTCGATTTACTCTGTGGGCACGGATTGCAAATCCGCGCTATCGTTTACGAGAATATTGTGTTATATCCGAGCTATCGGGGACACGTTACACATAGAATAAAAACACTCCCCAATAATTTAGGCTGTAAATCAAAGTAACGAAACGATATAAAAAGATTATGGCTAAAATAAAGTTAGCAGAAAGTTACCCATTCGGAACACTTGAAAGATTGCTAATGATGTAAAAACATAACCGTTCAGAGATGAACGGTTATTTTATGAAATATCACTAAAAGTGGGTATTGTATTAGTTAATTGATTTGTCTTTTTTTGTAAGCATAATAGGATATATTGTATTTGATAATTATGGCATCGAAAAGCCTACGACAAATAAAAAGTCCATTTGATTATTGGTACGATAATAATTATATATATGATATTGTACAAAACGAAACTTCGTATATACACCCAAAAAAGGGTCGATTGGCGCAGTTTTATCTCGCCTATATACAAGTTGTACGCAATATTACCGAAAAATAACAACCAAAATAAATGGCAAATACAGTAAATACTGCTTTTAACGAATTCAATAAAGACATTGTTAACTTAGACTCAGAAAGAACAATTAAAGCAAATTCAAGTAGAGATTGGTTGTTTATACAATTAAACAACTTGGACTCTAAAGATGATTTAGACTTTCCTATTAAATATCAAGAGAAACATATAAAATATGGATCATTTGCAAGAAAAACTAAAATTAGGGAACTTGATGATGTTGACATAATGTTCTGTCTAAATGCAAATGGTGCAACATATTCCAAAAACTATGAAACTTACAAAATACTTACACCAAATGCAGACTACAGATTAAAGTATTTATCTGACAACGACATTCTAAATTCAAGAAAGGTTGTAAACAAACTAAAATCATCACTTGCTCAAATTGCACACTATAAATCAGCCGATTTACATAGTCGTGGAGAAGCTGCAACTCTAAATTTACAATCATACGAATGGGTTTTTGATATAGTTCCTTGCTTTTATACTACAACAAATTTATATCTAATTCCTGACGGTAATGGAAATTGGAAATCAACTGACCCTAGAATTGACCAAAATTTAGTAAGTAATACAAATCAAAACTATGATGGAAAAGCATTACAACTTATAAGAACATTAAAATACTGGAATAAACACCATTCAAGTCATACTTTAACATCATATCTTTTTGAACAAATAGTACTTAATTTCATAAAAAGCAGAAGTACTTTATCACAATATATAGATTTTGATATACGGGATTTTTTTTATTATTTATCTCTAAATATTTACAACTCTGTAAATGATCCAAAAGGAATTCAGGGAGATTTAAACAAACTAACCTACTTAGAAAAAAAAAGCATCTCTGAAAAATCAAGCACAACTTATAGTAAAGCCAAAGAAGCAACTTCTGCTGAAACAGAAGAAAAAAATCAATCAAAAGCAATAAATAAATGGCGCGAAATTTTCGGCGCGAAATTCCCAATTTATGGATAATATCGGTAAACATATTTTAGATACTCAAATTGAAAATTATCAAATTGACGAACTTTTGGCACAAAAAAATATTTATTCTAATGCTAAAATATTACAAGGAATATTAATATTTATAACAATCCCACTACCTATAATTTTGGCGCTGATAATCAAATATTATCCAAATTTAATTGAGGAAAAAAATTGGGTTTTTGTTTTATATTTAATTTCAGCTTCTCTAATTGAAAAAGTATTAGAAAGTTTTATTGATAGATACAAAAAGCTTGCTGCTTCAATTCAAGAAACATTTGACTCCAAAGTTCTAATTATTGAAGAAAACGAAACTTTGAATACTGTTAATATTGATAGTGAAATAATACGAGCCTATTCAAAAAAACCAAGAACAAATAGTGACAAAGTTGCTAAAGTAACAAATTGGTATTCGCTCAATTTAATAACCATACAAACAAATATCGCAAGTATATTGTGTCAAAGAACAAATATTTATTACGATTTCTCAGTTCGTAAACGCTACACTTGGGCTATGAGAATTCTTGTAATTTTCACTTTCGTCATTTTATTAATAATTTCATTAAAAAATGACATCAACTTAAAATCTTTTTTAATTGAAGTTGTAATACCTTCAATTCCAGTTTTTATGTTCGCCTACAAAGAAATCAATTTAAATACAGAGTCAATTGACAATTTGGAACATTTGAAAAATTTAATTGAAAACACTTTAAGTAACTTAACTATTAACAGTAATGTAGAAAAGTCGTTATTGCGAAAAATCCAAGACCGGATTTATTCAAATAGAATTTTGAGCCCTTTAATTCCTGACTTTTTATATTATATTTTACGTCCTAAATTGGAAGACGGAATGAATTATTCAGTAGCCCAAAAAGTGCAAAATTTGACAACCTAAAAAAAATACTGCGTACAACCTCCATTTTGATATAGCTGGAATTTAGTGGAATTAACGTTTCGCATCAAGTTTTCATCAAGCTAAAAACTTAGCGTTTACGAGCTTTGAGCCATCTCGCACGGGCAAAACGTTGTACGCAATAAATCACACCCTATGAAAATACATGTTTCATCCTTTTGCTGGCAGTGTTTTAATGAAACTGATCGTTCCTCTGAATCCTATGAAAAAATTAAAAAAGAAACTGGGAGTCGAGATTTGTTGTTAGAATTTAATGAAGACAACTCATATATAATTGAATGTTCCAAAGGACACAAATCTGAGTCACGATTACAGAATCAAAAATTTGAACTCCTTTTCGATATGGGGACAATGGCTTTAAATGACGGATACTCAAAAGAGTGTGTATCCACTTTAGCAAGTTCTCTTGAGCGATTTATTGAATTTGTGATCAAGTTTGTTTGTACTAAGCACAGTATAGAAGTAGAAAACTATATTAAAATGTGGAAACAGATGAGTAATCAATCGGAGAGACAGCTCGGAGCATTCTATGCATTGCAAACAATCGAATTCGGATATCCAAAATTTAGCTTAGACAATAATAAAGTTACATTTAGAAATAAGGTAGTTCACAAAGGCTATATTCCCTCGAAACAGGAGGCTCTTGAATTTGGCCAATATGTACTTGATTTTATTGTAAAATGTTCAAAAGAACTTAAATTGATAGATGAAAAATCTTTTGATAAAGCACTACATTTTGATTTCTATAAAAATGGTGTAAGGATACCCCTAATTCAACTTCAGTCATCCATGCAAATTCCATCAATCATCTCTGGATTTATGCCGATAGAGGAAACTCCAGATTTCGAAAAGAGTGCAAATGATATTTTAACTAATAGCTTCTATAATCACTTCTACCACAAATGACAATACGTACAACAGCAAATAAACAAAAACGCCCAAAAGTATTATGTTTGTTAGGCGCCTTTGCCCATTTGAAAACCGTTATTCGCAAATTTCACAAATAAGAACGTCAAATCTAAACATTATAAATATGAAAATTAATTCAAAACTTTATGCTTTTACTATCGCTACATTAGTATTTATAAGTTGTGGCGAATCAATAAAGCCTCAAGATGAACCGAATAATAAATTAGCTCTTGAGGAAATTCGCAAAGAACCTAAAGTTAAGGAAGCGATAATTACTGATGCAAATGTTCTTTATATAACCGTCGACGACGACGGAACAAATCGCGATGGTTACGCAAGCTATATTTGCGAAGTATTGCGAGAGAAAAAAGCTAAGACAAATTGGGTAAAAGTTGTCAAGGTCAATTCAATAAATGACCCGAATTCTGATAATGCTTATGGTGTTTTGTTAGGCGAATCTAATTGTGAAAATTAATAAACTATAAATATGTCAAAAAATAAAGAATATCAAACTTTTGAGCTGCAACATAGAACTAAAACGATTTTATAACACTAACACAAATCACTATGTACTACGATCTCGAAATAACATGCCCAAAATGCGATACAAAACATGGATTGAAAAAAATTTCAATTCCAGTTCGTGACAAAGATTCCATTGATTGTCTCAAATGTGGCAACGAGGAAATTTACAAATGGAATGAGGCGAAAATATGGATTGCTGAAATTATCGATAATGAAAAGAGATAACGGTGCTCAAGTTTCTCCTTGTACTATAGCAAAAGTACGAGATTCTTTTTTGGGTGCTAATAATTTTAATCGCAATCAAAAAAAATGCTCAAAGGTTTATTGGGATGAGGTTTGCGATAAATTGGGAACTTTACTAAATAAATCAAGTGAAGAAATCAACAATGCAAAAAAGAATTTTCGCCTGTATAATTAATCTTTGTAAATGCACTACTGAAAACAGTCACTGCAACGGATTTAGACAATTGGCTTAATTTAAAGATAGCTTTGTGTTTGGAAAATTAGCCTCAAAGTAAAAACTTATACAATATAAAATGGAAGTGAAATTTGATTTAGTTAGAGTTGGAGGAGTTCGCAAGAGTGCCAACGCTGAAACAATTCTCAAGGGAAATGTTGACTTATTAAGAACTAATATTCGTTTGTTGCTAAAAGATTTAAATATTAGTAACAAGCATAATTCTACCCGAGTTATTATTCAATTTTATTGGAGTCGTAAATGAATTAAGAAAAGATATTTTAAACAATACGGCAAAGCAAGAAAAACCACTTCATATTGCTCCAAGTCTTATGATTTCTGGGACACCAAATAAACAGTCATTAAAAATAAAAGAAGACTAAGAAAAAAGATATTGCATTAATATAATATTTGACATATTCCATTCAGGATCAAATACATTTTCTAAAAAACATATTGACAAATTAAAAGAAACAGGAAACAATGATACAGAAATTAACTAAAATAAAAGACTTTGGTATTTTAGACAATCATAAACAGGATATCGTAACTAAACCTTTCAATGTCTTCAATCTCGTGTATGGTTGGAACGGTAGTGGTAAAACTACTTTAGCACGTTTATTTCGTTGTTTAGAAACTAATAAAAATCATTCTGAGTTTGCAGAAGCTGATTTTGTTATAGAATCTGAAACCAATGGAAAAGTTGATTCTAAAACATACAATCACGATCTTGAAATAAAGGTTTTTAATCAAGATTTTATAAAAGAAAACCTTGAGTTAATTGATGCTACAACAAAACCAATAGTATTCATTAGCAAAACCAAAATTGAAGAGAAAAAGTTATTAGACAAACACAAAATTGATTTAATAGCAAGTGAATTAGAATTTAAAAAAATAGATAAAAATCTTAGTGTTTTTAATAAAACTAGTGACGATTTCCATAAAGATGCAGCAAAATCAATAAAAGACTTTTTTTTAGGAACTATTTATGCAACCGTAAGTTATAACAAAAGTCATTCATCTGCTATTTGGGGAAGAATTAAATCAGGAACTGAAACTGTTGAATCCTACGTTTTAACTGAGCATGACCTAACCAATCAAAAAAATTACACTTTAAGTGGTAGTGAAAAAGCAGAAATTGATACAACCACTTTGCCAGGGGCAATTAATATTGAAAAAGTTGCAGAAATATATAACGAAGTGAATAGTTTAATTGCAACCAACATTAGCGCAAAAGTAATCGAAAGACTCAAAGATAATCCTGATATTGGTGAATGGGTTGCCACAGGATTAGCATTACATAAAACACACGATAGTGCCAATTGTGAGTTTTGTGGCCAAACATTACCCGAAAATTGCATAGAAAATTTAGAAGCACATTACAACAAAGAATACCAAGAGCTTATTGATAGAATTACTGAACTTGCAGCCAAATTAGAGCAAGGTATTAGAAGCGAAATAGTCAATGAAAGTCATTTATTCTTTCAAAAATTCACAGAGCGTTACAATAGTTCATTAGCCGCAACAAATACAAATCTTCGATTTGTATTTGTAAAAATTCAATACTTGATTAGTGTTTTAGCAATAAAAAAATCAAATCCATTTGTTACGCTGGAGAAAGTAGTTTTTGAAAACGAAGTTTTTGAAAACTTCAACATTCATCTTACAACCGTAGTTGATGTTATTGGAGAACACAACTCCACGAGCAAAGCATATTCAGATTTAGCAGCAAAAGCAAAAAGCAATATCGAAAACCATTTTGTAAGTCAGGCGGCAATAACAAAGGATTTGAAAACTATCGAAAAAGAGATTACAGAAAATGCAACATTAAAAGAAAGTCAAATTAAAGCGTCAAAATTCTTAATTGCAGCAATAAAAATTCTAACCGATGATTTAAGTAATGACACGCTGGCAATAACAGAAATAAACGAAAACCTGCATAAATTTCTGGGTAGAAATGAAATTATTTTACAGCGTCAGGAACAAGGCGGATATCAGTTGCTTAGAAATGGAATTGTAGCAAGAAACCTCAGTGAAGGAGAAAAAACAGCAATTTCATTAATTTATTTCTTTTCTAAAATACGGGAAAATGATACCAAAATAGGAAACCAAATTATTGTTTTAGATGACCCAATTTCCAGTTTTGATAGTAATCATTTATTTAATGCTTCAAGTTTTATCAAGAATTCAACTCACGGGGCAAGGCAGATATTTGTGTTAACCCATAATTTTTGGTTCTTCAAACAAGTTAGAGATTGGATGAAATCAAAAAACAAAAAAGATGGAAATAATGTTATGCAGATTAAAGCTCATTTTTACTCCGCTAAATCCGGTCAAATTACAGATGCTGATAAAACATTATCAGAAACACATTCAGAGTATCAATTTGTCTTTAAATCGATTTTAGAATTTCAAAACGC
The DNA here is from genome assembly GCF_041431385.1 of Flavobacterium sp. Arc2. Lineage (NCBI taxonomy): Bacteria > Pseudomonadati > Bacteroidota > Flavobacteriia > Flavobacteriales > Flavobacteriaceae > Flavobacterium > Flavobacterium sp. Arc2. The sequence continues at coordinate 42,549 of NZ_JASMRH010000017.1, forward strand.
TGACAATTTAAATCCTTCCGATTACTTTTATATTGCAAATTCAGTCCGAAGACTTCTTGAAGGCTTTTCTAGTTTTAAAACTGCCAGCAATTCGGGTATGGAAGGTGTTTTTGATCTTGGTAGGAAATATAATTTTGACCAAATGCAGAGAGATCGTATTTATTATTTTGTCCAAAAGTATTCTCATCTAGATAGAATAGAATCTTTTGATAATACAATTGAGCCGCTATTAGAAGAAAGTTTACACGTAGTAAATGATGTCCTTACATTGATAGAATTGGTTGATAAAGATCATTACAAGTATATGCTAAAAGCCTGTAATTGTTAGGATAAATGTTTTTCATTAAATAATTTTGGAATAAAGTCATCGATTTGGGACAACACATTAATATAAGAATATTATGGACCACCATACTCCATCCCAACGCTCCAAAAACATGCGTGCCATCAAAAGCACCGGAACCACAAACGAGATCCGTCTGGCAAAAGCGTTATGGCATTTAGGGTATCGCTACCGAAAGAACTATAAAACCGTTTTTGGCAAACCAGATCTTACTTTTAAGAAGTACAAGATTGCCATTTTCGTAGATAGCGAATTCTTTCACGGTAAAGATTGGGAAACCCAAAAAATACCGTACTAAATCCAATCGCGAATTCTGGTACAGAAAAATTAAGCGGGATATAAAGCGGGATAATGAAGTCAACGAATATCTTACCTCATTCGGATGGGAAGTGCTTTGTATCTGGTCTGTAGAAATCCGTAAAAATATTGAAGCTGTTATTTATTTCATTAATAGAAAAACACATCTCTCTTCAGTCTCAGCAGCATCCTAAATAGTATTATTATCATTCATCGATTATGTTCTATAAATACAAATTCCAGTGATGTTCAAATACCAAAGGCAAGCAATATAAGGCCCACGAATATTCGGGAAGACTTCAGCATGACACATCGCGTTCCATACCCTCAGGAACATGAAATTAATTTACCGAGGTATAAAATGATAAAATAGTTACAGAAGATTTTTCTAGCGCAATGCAAAAGAATATAATGTTTAACATTGGACGTCTACAAGAATAAAATTATTCCTATTATCAAAAAAAAACGCAAGAGCTCAAAGCTAGCAATGAAGGATTGCAATTTGAGGTGGTAATATTAAATTCATTTTAACTGCCTTTTGCTTAAATTCATTCATTTTCGAAAGATTTCGCGTAAAAAGACGCTCGAGGCTTTCTTTTAGAAAATAAGAAACCCATTCGGTCTTGCCAAATTCCTCACAAAGAATTTTAACAACTTCGTCTTTTAATTCATACAATTCAACATACTTTGTATAAAGACTATAATGATTGTTCATAAATTCCCAGTATTTGCGCTGACTTGAGTTGTTTTTAACAAAAAGACATTCATACATTACTTCTCCAAATCCATGCGATGATAGGATATAATGATCATCTGCATTTTCTGTATATTTGTAAAGATAGACTAATTTTTCGCTAGCTTCCATTATTTGTTCAGCAGGGATTAAATTATTTCTTAACATTGAGGCATACACTCCCATAACATTGGTCATACTGCCAATTTTTTTATTCCAAAAATTACGAATTTCAGGCTTTGTGTATCCCAAAAGTGCAATAATTGAAGGATGCTCATTTATATATGCTTTCAGTAGCTTTTCGTCAGACTTTAGGTGTGAAATCAATGATTCTGTAATTTCAGGATCATTCGTTTTTATTATTTTAGTTATTAATGAGATTTCGTTACTATAATCCCATAAGTCTGAAACATCATCAAACAATTGCCTCCAAAAATCCTGTATTTCAAGTTTTGTTACAGCACTCCTGATCTGTTTAATCAATGGTTTTACATCTTCATTTGCTGCAGTATATGATCTGTCGTAATGCTTCTTAAATTTATTTAGTAATGTAATTTTTCCTCCCTCGATGGTAATTTTTTGAAGATTGGATTCCAAAAAGGTCCAGAAAGTTTCTACATGGGAAATAGTTATAATGTTATCTTTATTATGTACACAATCATTTCTGCGGTCTTTCCAATACCTAATCTGTGTACGCAAATTGTCGTTTATTACAAATACAGGATCCTGAGTTCTTTTTGATGGCTTAGCACCATCAGTTTTTTCCTGCTGTAATGATGCATCAAAAATGCTTTCTTCCCATTTATCCTCATTTTTTAAGTTTGTGATTAGGTTCTTCCAAAGTCCGGCTGGAAAAAGATTTGGTTTTTCCGCACTCATTACTCTTTCTTTCAAAGTTACCAAAAATCCAAGATATCCCATTAGAAGTGATGCGCTATAAGCTTGCGCTTTATAACAGTCAGCAGAAGTTTTAAATAAATTTTTTGCATTTTCTGGGAAATGATTTTCTACAATCCAAGTTTCGAATTTCAGCTTCATATTATTTTTTTGTATTCAAATATACTTAACTTTTTTGAGAGAAAAATTATAAGTTTTCATTCGAAACAGACTAAAAAGACAGCCTAGATAGTGACCGTCATATGCTGAGCGCATAATGACTGAACCACTCTGTTGTGACTTGCTCTTTGCATTTTCAGCACATCTATTTTTCTTATTTTTTAAGCTCTTACGCAATAAAGCGGTCTCTCTTCGGTCGTTCCCTTTGTTCCGCTCGGCTGTTCCAGTCGGTCGTACCTTCCTCCGTTCCGCAGACACGATTCAGCTACAAAAAAAACAGCAGCTTGAAAATAAGCAACTATTTTTTTGCGCTGCCTCGTTCCTCATCTTCACACGTTCACTTCCTACGTTCGGTCGGGCTTATGCATCCACAATACCACTTCATTTCGTTACACTCCGCAGGCTACGTTTCACTGCATTCCAGCCATATTGTGTCTGCAGCCCTCCATTTTTTCAGCGGTTGCTCCTTCGCACAGCCATCGGGCGTGGCTCCGCTTACCTCACTTACGTTATCTTAGAAGCATCCATTTTCAATTATCAATTATTCCTATCAATTATCGATTGGTTCGGTCGCTTTGCCCTAAATCAAGGTACACCGCCACAAAGGCGGTTGCCTTCTATTTTTTACCCGCCGTTTCACGCTCATAGCCGCTACGTTTCGCTTTGTACCTCCGCTCAACTCTCGCGTCTATGGTGGCTGCTCGATTGCCGCAACCCCGCCGCGGCGCTCCTCATCCGCAAAAAAAAGTTCCTTGCCCTCAAAAGGGGCACCACTTTTTTTGCTCCTTGCGGTGCTTGGGGGTGTTAATTGCCGTTTCCACAAGAACTCCCCTGAGAAACTACAACAATTACGACAGTGCATTTTTCTGAAAAGAAAGAGAAAAAAACACAGCAAATTTAGCATCTATTCCTCACTTCCAGTCGGTCATTCTTCCCTCCATTTTCGTTCGTCATTGCTGCTATTATAACGGCTTTCTTTTTTTCTCTTTTTTCTTTTCCGAAATGATAATTCTTCGCATCAAAAGAAAATATAATCAGCGAAAAAAATTAAGGTCGAATCTTTAACACCAAAGCGCTATGCCAAATTTCATCATCAAAACACACCAAAAAAATGCTGTTTACCGAGCAAACCAAATTTATATCCTCAACAAAGGGATGAACAGCGGCAAGCCACAAAAAGTACCATTTACTAATAGCTATGTAATCCTATTTCAAAACGATGAAGATGCAGAAACGGTTTATTGGTTGGCCTATAGTCTTTGGAAAGCCAAATTCTGGCACCAATCATTATTGGGGTCCGTAATCCCATTTTTAAGAATTACTGATTTCAAAAAGGATTTTATATTAAAAGTTAACGAAATGCTACAAGAACACGAGCTGCATAAAAAACAAATACAGGCGTTGCGGTTATTGGAACAAAAAGAGGATCAATTAAACAAGAATATTATCCTTATTAGTGAAATGAGAAGAGTGATATTGTTGAGGTATTCCAGAAAGTAAAAATACAATATTGAATAAAAGTTATATATATTTGATATTATATACAAGTTAGCAGTCAGTTAACTGAAAACCGTTACTTTAAAGAACTATTCATTTAAATCACAAATAAGCTATTAAACAATTAAGAACATAAAATATGAAAAAAAATATAGTTGCATTTTTATTAATTATTTTTTCTAATTTATATGTGTTCGGCCAAAATAATGATATTGTTAAAGCAATAAATAAGAATGCATTTAAACTTAACGATTCAAATCCAAACATCGATATTGATAAAGACGCTAGATTGGATAGTATATTTGAGAAAGTAAGGATATTTGGATTTGGCGAAGCAACACATGGAACAAAAGAATTTTTCAACTTAAAATTTAAGTTTTTTAAATACTTAGTGATAAATCAAGGAGTTCGCAATTTTGCAATTGAGGCAAGTTATGCAAATTGTATTGCAATTAATAATTACATAAAAGGACAAGAAAGTGACCCAAAAGAATTGCTCAAAAATATTGGATTATGGACTTGGAACACTCAGGAAGTTTTAGAATTAATTGAATGGATGAAAAAATACAATATCGATAAAATTCAATCTAAGCAAATAAATTTTTATGGAATAGATATTATGGATTGTTCAAATTCAGCTAAAATAATTACTGAGCATCTAACAGAAAATTCATATAAAAACAAAATCAAATATTTAGATATATTAAGTCATTACACTTTAACAAATAGCTCTAAGCATTTAAATAAGAACATATTAAATAGTCATTTAATCGTTATGGCTGAATTGAAAGAGATTTTAAAAAGTTCTGCAGTTGAAAACAAAGAATTATACATAAGCCTACAAAATTCAATTATTCAATATATAAATTTGTGCATAGATTATAGGCAAGAAATACGAGACAAAGAAATGTCAGAAAACATTAATCAAATATTAGTTACTGATGGTAATGAGAGCAAAATATTTATTTGGGCACATAATTTTCATATCAAAAAAAACAAAATAACCTACACTAATGAATTTTCGATGGGACATTTTTTAAAAGAAAAATATGGAAATGAGTATTATAGTTTAGGATTTGATTTTGCTACTGGAGAATTTAACGCATATAGTATTAAGAATAAAAAGATTGAAATATTTTCAATTACCGAACCAATGAGTAATACGAATAGCGAGTTATTTAATAAAAGTTCTTTCGACTACTTTTTTTTAGATTTTAATTCAATTAATAAAATAAATGTTTTGGGAAAATACATAAATTCTAAAATTAAATACCGGGGAATAGGCTCAACTTACAATCCAAAAATGATTGAAAATGAAAAACTAACAGAGGCTTATGATGGAATAATATTTATAAAAGAAACAAAAGCATCTACGCTCTTATTTAGATAAGTAATTATAAACTAACTGAATTATAAATTAAACTTACAAACATTGTAAATAAACAACCGAACTGCTAACAGCGGTTTTGCAAGAGTGCGAATTTTGTGGTAAGTTCACGTTCACGTTTCGCAAGAAATTTTAACTTAACCAAAAAATCTCGTTTACGCACTTCGCGACCTCGCAAAGCCGCGAAACGTTAAAACAAAAAAAAGCCTGGTCTCACGACTAGGCTTTCATATAAATTCGGGAAAAGGTTACCAATCCAAACCCGAATTATCTCTTTTTTGATTTTGTCAATTCTTTTAAAAGGAGCGAAACAATAAAACTAATAATCGCTCCTACAATTGCTAAGATAACTGTTTTTACAATGTCTTCAGAAACAATGTTGGGGATTACACTAAACAAAGTTCCAGATGCGGTTCCGATTTGTAAGCTGTTATTTGATTCCATCTCGAGGTAAATTTTCATTGTCTTTCCGCATTCGATTTAGGAGATCCTCTTCTGATTTCGCATCATCATCAACCGTCATCTGACTCACTGCCGAAAGTACACCTCCAGCAACTGCTAGATAGCCCGCAACGCTAACGACAACAGCTGGCAAAATCACTGGTGCTGCAATCACACTTCCACTTAAGGCCAGTAAGGCCAAACCAATACTTCGCAACATCCTGAAAAACTTCGGAGTGGGAGCTTTTGTTCTTTCTACTATATTCATAATACTAATTTTTTTGATTGGATCTTTATTTTCACTTCTTCGTTGTGTCCCAAGGCAGCATATACGAGAGTTGTCAGCTTTTCTAAAGCTATTCGAGAGCTACTTCCCTTCCCTATTCCGGTTTGTATCGTTACGGGAGCGATACAGCCCAATAGTTCCTTTTTAGCATCATTAGCACGATGTATTAATATAAAATCGCGTCCTGGAACATTTTGTAAATGGATATGCCATTTGAATTTAGGACTAAACCGCTTCTGCAAAACATATTCTCCTTCGGGAATACAAGAAATGCGCCTTTGGTTTTGTAACCAGGGCAACTCGATGGTATAACAAACTACGGTGCCGTTCCATTCTAAAACTCCTTGTGTTCCCTCGGGAAAATAGGTCCTATTTAACACTAAAACCATCTTAAAGACCGCTTACTAGCACTAATGCCAATGGATTAAATGCACCATTTTTCAAAGGATACATTTTTCCATTTACCTCTTGATAAAACTCCAGACCTAAAGCCAAAAACAACGGACTTACACTGTTTGGAGTCACTGCATTCAATTGATTAATGGCTACTACAGGCGTCGAATCCCATGGCTGGATGGCTGTTTCAGAACTAGAAACCACAAAAATTTCCGCCTCAAAATTAATTTCGGCTCCCGCAGAAATAATTTTATAGTGAGTTGTTCCACCTGGAGCAGCAATCATATTCGCAGGTACAAAAGGATCCACCGCAACTGAAATTTCACCTGCCGCTCGATCAATAGTTCCTACAAAAGGAACAAACAAAGTCGTCCCTAATTTCCCAGTGATATTGAAATCAAACCCTACAAGCAGTTCCGCTTCGCCATCAATTACATTACGTAATCCTCTGTCGTTCACTAAATCCGCTTGAATCACTTTGACCATAGACTGGGTTAATCGGCTCACCATTCTGCTATCAGCAGAATTGATAAGCAAAGTTCTCAAAGCTGTTCTTAGCGTTTTACCGGCTTTACCAGCCCTTCCAAATTCGGCCCCGTTTTCACGGGTTCTTTGGAATGCAGGATCAGTTGCAATTCTTTTCGCATCGATGCCTCCTTTTTCACGAGCTAAATGCCCGTCTTTGGTTTTGTAAAAAGTAATATCTCCGATCGTACCTTTCAATTTAATTATGCCTTTCTGTCTTGCCATAATTCCTAAAATTTTAGATTAATTATTCAATTAAAACTCTTTCAATCATCATCCTGTTGCAACACTTTTCGATTGATTACTAACAAAGATGACGTGAATTTCAATACGAAATTACAAGTGCTGCTCCATATGGCAGCCAGCGGTATAAATGGCAGAAATCGATCTAAATGTCAGTTTGTATCTTCGAATAACCAACCCATAAAGCTATATGCATTTACATATAGATTTACATTTTTGTAATATGTTATATGCTTTTACATATAATTACCTATATTTGCTTATAATCGTTGCAAAAGCATATAATAATGAAGACAATAGCAGATTTTGTAAAAGAGAAAAGGAACGAAGTAAACCTAACTCAGGAAGCCTTTGCGGAACGCGCAGGTGTAGCGCTGACCGTTATTAGAAAAATAGAACAGGGTAAAGAAAACCTGAATATGGAAAAAGTAAACCAAGTCCTCAAAATGTTTGGCCATACTTTAGCTCCCGTAAATGCAAGAGAACTATCCAAAAATGAAGATCAGAACGAATGAGAAAAGCAGCCATATATTATAAAGACTTCTTGGCGGGAATACTAACGGAAACGGATGAAGGGGAATACCACTTTCAATACGATGAAAATTTTATTGAAGAGCATCCAAAAGAAAGCATCAGCTTGACCATGCCGGTACAATCAAAAGCCTACACTGAAAAACGGTTATTTCCTTTTTTTGAAGGTTTGATTCCAGAAGGATGGCTACTGGATATAGCTTCCAAAAACTGGAAAATTAATCCAAACGATCGCATGGGGTTACTCCTCGCCTGTTGTCAAAATTGTATCGGAGCAGTAAGTGTTCAACCAATACCAAATGAAGATGTCTAAGAAATGCCTCTACTGTTATAAACCATTAGCCGACGATGCCGTTGGTGATTTTCATGAGCAGTGTAGTTTGGAGTTCTTCGGCAGCAAACAACAACCGGTATTCGAGCATTCGCTAAAGCAAATGGTGGACTTGGCCAAAAACGTAGTGGAACGAAGTGTGGCAGTTCCTGGAGTGCAACCCAAATTGTCCTTGTCTATTGTAAATGACACGATCCAAGACGGCAACAAAGGCCGCCTTACAGTTGTCGGTGCTTTGGGTGGAAACTATATTTTCAAACCACCATCCGCACAGTTTCCAGAAATGCCCGAAAATGAGCATGTCACCATGCGGATAGCAGAAGCTTTCGGCATAAATACCGTAATGTCGAGTCTGATCCGTCTGCAGTCGGGTGAACTGTCCTACATTACCAAACGTATCGACAGAACCGAAACTGGAGAAAAAATTCACATGCTGGACATGTTCCAAATAACCGAAGCTTTCGAAAAGTACAAAAGCTCCATGGAAAAAATAGGAAAAGCCTTAGACGAATTTTCAGATAACACCTTGCTCGACAAAGTGTACTTTTTAGAACTGGCCATTTTCAGTTTCTTAACTGGAAATAATGACATGCATCTCAAAAACTTTTCGATGATCCACTCAGCTGATACCTGGACATTGGCACCCGCCTACGATTTATTAAATGTGATAATAGTGAATCCAGACGACACCGAGGAACTGGCTCTAACATTGGAAGGAAAAAAGAAAAAACTAAAATGGGAACATTTCAAAAGACTGGGTATTACCCTTGGCTTGAATGAAAAACAAATAAAGGGAATGGCAAAACGGTTCCAAAAAAACAAACCTATCGCCATCCAATGGATTAATAATTCATTCCTATCGGGTCCATTCAAAGAAAAATACAAAACACTATTAGAAGACAGATACCAGAGATTATTTGAAACAGACTAAGTAATCTCTTTTTTTCATAAATTTATGCTAGTTAAAGTCTTATAAATAGCACTTTAGAGTACATCAAAGCCTGATCAAAGTAATAGATAAAGTATGAGAACAGAAACCAAGAGATTATGCATCTACCCGAAAGACATACAGCGCATAACTGGCAAGAGTTACCGTCAAAGCGTTAGAATGTTGCAAAAAATGAGGATTAAGTTAAATAAACTAGAGGATGAGTTTGTGTCCATTGAAGAATTTTGCCAGTTTACGAGCCTTAAAATTGAACAGGTTGAACCTTTAATAATTGGATAGAAATTATGATTTAGGTGTTCAAAATTTAATCTTTAACAGTTCAATAAAAATAGCTAACTAGTTCATATTTTGACAAATTACAACCCCTTTTTAGAAGTATTTTTTGTAAATTTACAGGCATCAACACAGCTGAAAAACTGTAAAAATTTGAAGGGGCACATGTAGGGGCACTTGAATAATAAAAAATATATAAAACACTATATATCAACAGAGTAGTAAAGATAAGTCAAACCCTCTTTCTCCGCCACATAAGGTTTCAAAAGAAACTTTAAAAGTCAAAAGCCTTTAAATACTAGTATTTAAAGGCTTTTGACTTTTTTATAATGTGTCAAAAAACACATATAGAATCAAAGAACAGTGACCCTATTGGTGACCCTATTTTATTTTCAGCCATTTTCGAGAAAATAGGGTCACTAAATTGGAAGAATTCCCCGGGAATTCCCCGCTATCACTAGCTACTCTCAAAGTTTTTAAATCAATTTGATTATTAATTTAAAAACAAGAAGTTATGTTAAAAGTAATTTTTTATCTCAAAGCTGGAAAAGCTAACAAGAAGGGAGAATCTCCAATTTTTGCTCGTATCTCTTACAACCAACAGTCAATCACCATGACTACTGGCAAATCAATTCTAAAAGAACGGTGGCAGTTTACCAAAAACCTCAGAACGGTGCTTAAACTTGAAAAGGAAAAGGTATTAAAGCATAGCCTAGATCTTTTCCAATTGAATATTGAAAAGAAATTTAATGAGCTAGCCAAGGTGAGTTCTGATATTTCATTGGTACAGCTTAAAAATGAGTTTAACGGTAAAATCACTAGTCCAACAAAGGGTGTGAGCATCGTAGAAATAATAGATAAGCACAACGCTTACTTTGAAAAAAAAGTTACAGTCGGAGAGAGATCTAAAGCCTCATTCCAAAAGTATAGACGTTCTAGGGAATTACTCGTCAACTTTATAAAACAGCAGTACGGCGTAGAAGACCTTTCTTCAAATGAGATTTCCAGCTCTTTTGTTTACAATCTCGAATCATATCTAAAGTACGAAAGTAATTTTAAAGGAAAAGTAGGCATCAAAAATAACTCGATGGTAAAGTATATGAGAATGTATAAAACTGCCTGTAATTACAGTATAAGAATGGGATTGATGGAGAAGAATCCATTTAACCTTTACGATGGAAAACTGAGCATCAAAGACGCCATTTTTTTAACACAAAACGAATTAGATGGCATAGAGAATAAGAAATTTTCAGTGGAACGCTTGGAGCGTGTTAAGGATGTTTTCCTTTTTAGTTGCTACACTGGTTACGCCCCCATTGATGCCTGTAACCTTACGGAAAGTAATATATTCCAAGATAGTAGTGATGCACTTTGGATTATGACAAATAGGGCTAAAACAGCAATTAGAGCTAACGTTCCTATCTTACCTCCCGCCCTGAAGATCATTAATAAATACAAACATCTACAAATTGGATTGATACCTCAGATATCCAATCAAAAAATGAATGCCTATCTCAAGGAGATTGCTGATTTGTGTGGCATAACTAAAAATTTGACTTGGTATGTGGCCAGGCATACTTTCGCAACTACGGTAACCTTAGGTAACGGAGTGAGGATAGAAAATGTTTCATCAATGATGGGCCATACAAATATTAAACAGACACAGCACTATGCTAAAGTATTAGATGTAAACGTAATGGAAGATATGACTAAATTAAAGGTGAAATATATGTAATCTAACTTCACTTTACTAAATAAAATGTTCCATTTAAAATAACATGTATGTTCAATAAAAAAAAGGATTCCCACAGGAATCCTTTTTTTTGACACTATCATAAAAATTATTTTTTTTATTTTTTACACCTGATAATTAACTAATTATTCTATCTAACTCTTTATATTTTTGATATTAGTAATTAATTCATTCTCCATTTTTGTTGAGTAACTTCTCTATTTTACTTGCCTCGTACAAAAATATATCACCGAGTTTTGTATATGGAAGTACACCTGTTTGGCGGTATTTGATAATTGTGTTATTAGATAACCCGAATATTTTCTTTAAATCTTCATTCCTATAGTATCGTAACCTTGGCTTTCCATATTGACCATTAATCTTAGAATCAATTTTTTCCAGTCGGGCTTGCAGCGGCTCAAGCATATTTTTAATTGCTGACAAATATGCGAATATATTAGCTTTTCCTTCTTTAGACATGATCTATGAGTTTTTTATTAATTAAAACAGAGAATGAAGAATAATGGTTTTTTCAAACATCTTTAGAGTAAATTATTATTTAAATGCAATCTTTTCTCTTCGTTTTTGGAGTACTTCAATAATTTGATCTAGAAATTTCAATTGTTTATCCCCATATGTAAACCCCTTAGCTTCTGAAAATTGTTTACTTATTGTGCCGATACTAACTTGATTGCCTAAATCTCCAAAATAGGTAAAATTATCTTCAATAAATTCCTGCATTTTACTTCTATTCTGCTTTGAGTTTTTATCGTCAAAAAATAAAACATTCTCATCCATTAGGATATAAAAGAGTTGTGCTAGTTCATTTTTATTATAATGAGAAGCACATTTATACTTTGTTACTTTCATTATAACAGCCTCTCTATTTGTACTATTGAATAGCCTTGATCCTAGTAATGACTCGAATTGTTCTATCTTGGTGAATAGCACTCGTACCGAAACCGAAAGCTCGTTAACTGTTACTTTTTTCATCTTGCTTTTATATTGAAATTCTTAACTATAAACTAGGTGCCGAACAGGAAAAATAAATCTTGCTCGCCTGATTTCTTTTAAAAGAGGGTTCGTACTTAATATAGCCATAATCGTTTAGCTCTCTCACACATTTATGATAAGTACTTGATGCAGATATTTTTGCTATTCGCATAATTTCATAACTAAAAACCTGTATAGGACTAGTAAAACACCTATCCTCACTATATTTCAATAAAGCGGCATACACACCGATATGCGTAATACTGATACGGTAATCCTTTTCAATAGCTGAAAAGAAATCGGATAAGGGTTTTAGACTTTCCATTAGTTATCGCATTGAATTAGACTGCTTTTTTATTCTTTTTTTTTTCCTTAGGTACGTCAGGCTCTTCACTATCAATACTTGTCCCTTGTTTTTTACTGTCCTTTTTAAGGGAAACCTTCTCCCCTTCTTTCTGTTTCTCGCCTTTCGACTCTCGATTATCAATACGCTTTATATTTGTATCGTACACATTGATCGTCTTGAACTGGGGATTGACTTCTACAAATTGCCTGACCTCGCTGCCATTCTTCAAAAATGTAGCAGATTGAAGATTTCCTTTTTTCAGAGAATCCATTAGATCTTCTTTATATTTTGGAGTTTTTAATTCTTTTATAGGTAACTTACCTAGGATAGCTTCAAGATCATAACCCTAATTTTGATGATATTGGTTTCTCTTGAAGTTACCATTGGTATCTGTTTGCTTAAAATCCATCTGGCCCCTGCCTATCTCAATGATGCCATGGAACAACTCGAGGGCCAAATTGCTTCGGCCAAGATTGCCATGGCGAGACTTTCGTCTCCTCAATTGTACTATGTATTATCTGGAAATGACTTTACATTAGACATCAATAATCCAGCCGAACCCAAGATTGTCTGTATGGGAAATAACCCCCAGAAAATCCAGATTTATGGAGCTCTCTTATCTTTGTACGTCTCCCGTTTGGTAAAACTAGTTAATCAAAAAGGCAAACTAAAAAGTAGTCTCATCTTCGATGAATTCCCAACTATCTATCTCAACAATATCGATAGCTTGATCGCCACAGCCAGAAGCAATAAAGTATCCACCTGTTTAGGCATTCAGGACTTTAGCCAGCTCCGTAAAGATTACGGCCGAGAACAGGCTGACGTAATTCTAAACATAACTGGAAATATTGTTAGTGGTCAGGTAACTGGCGACACAGCCAAGCAACTTTCAGAACGGTTTGGTAAAATAATGCAGGACAGAGAATCACTATCTATAAATAGCGGAGACAGCTCCATCAGTCGTTCGAAACAATTGGAATCAGCCGTTCCTCCTTCTAAGATATCGTCACTGAGTTCCGGTGAATTTGTAAGTATGGTTGCCGATGATCCTGATTGCAAAATTGAATTGAAAACGTTTCATAGTGAAATAATTAATGATCATGAAGCGCTAAAAAAAGAAGAAGCCAATTATAAAAATATTGATGTAATCAGAAAGATTGATACTACAATAGTACAGCGAAATTATTTGCAAGTAAAACTTGATATTCAAGAAATCATGCAATCAGAAATTGAGCAACTGTTACAGGATCCAAGCCGGGCTTATTTGGTGTTGAAGAAGTGAAAAACTGTATTCTTTTTTCATGTAGCACAATAGGCCTATTCAATCTAAACAGAGTAATACACTTAAAAACTCAATTACGCTTCTGTCCGAAAGAAACCTCATGACGATTTAGTGGAAAGAAAAGCTACCATGAGGCCTTCCTTAATTCTTTACCGATCAAAACAAAAGTGAGGCTTGTGCATGCAATTTCTCTATTTACACTTGAAATTTACTATCATTAATAGGTTCGAAAAACGAAACCAAAAAATATAGCTGCAAACGAAAACCATACATCTCAAAGAGAATCGAACGACAATGGAAATTCAACTATAACTTCAATATTACCCTGTTGTTCTTAAATCGTCTAGACTAAGCCTTAAGCAAGCCCTTTCCTCCAAACAAGGCTCTTTTATTTAAAGACCTTATATTCTTTAATACTATCACTCGACTAATACTACAACAAATGTCGGTAATGGGCTTCGGTTCACTAGCAAAAAATCACCTCGTAAATACTCGCGTGCCCCTCCCTTTATTGGGTTGCTTTTTGCACTCGTTCCCCCATGACCGTAACGGTTCTATTATTAATCTTAAATTATAGGAATTATGCTAAAAATCCAAATCGGGCGACTGTGTCAGAAATTCAACTGCACTACAAATCAAAGGTAAAAGCACCCCAAAGGTCTCAAATCACTTCTTCTGAATCTGCCTACCAGATAGTCTTAAAAATTTGGAATCTAAATACCATCGAATTCTTCGAAGAATTCAAGATACTACTATTGAATAACAGTAATAAAGTACTAGGAGCTTATGAAATATCATCCGGAGGCATCACTGGAACATTCGTCGATCTACGATTGATATTCACTGCAACCCTAAAAGCCAATACCATCGGGATTATTATGATTCACAACCACCCCTCAGGCAAACTGATTGCCTCCGAAGCCGATAAACAACTTACGGCTAAGGTTAAAGCTGCCAGTAAAACTCTTGATATCCAATTATTAGATCATCTAATTATTACTCCAGAGGATTATTATTCATTTACTGATGGAGGGGCTTTATAGCCCCTCTTTTTACAAAAAATAAAAAAACTGCTTTTAGCAGATACTGCGGGAGTAAATCGTTTGATTCTATATTCGAATCCTAGAAGCATTTTCTTAACCCAATTTAGAAATCAAAATGAATTTTGTTGCCCTAAATTTACGATGATTTTAAATAGAATAATTTTAACCAGTTATATTGGCAACTACGTAAACGTTTCACTTTTTACCATATAGATCTTCTGTTCATTTTAGAATTCGCAAGGCCCATTTAATAAAACATATCAAAACTCGCAATAAAATTAGAATAACAGCACCAAAATTCTATAACTGGCACCAAAAGTTCGATGAGATTAGAGAAGGGAGTATCCCTAGAAAAGAAAATTTGAATTTTAATCTCGTGTAGCAATAAATTCAGTATCTATTTATTGGACATGCTAACTTACCCTTCACAGAAAGCTAAGAAATAATCTTAATTTTAGCATGTGAAACTCCGCAAAATTTATGACAAAGCTTTTAAAGAAAAAGCCGTTGAATTGAGTTGTGAGAACAAACTGATTTCTAAAGAACAAATGAAACTGGAAATCTTTGAATACATTGTAATTTGGTACAACAGAAAAAGGAGACTTTCTGCTTTGACCTATGCAATTATTGAAGAATTTAACAATCAAATTAATTACAAAAATGTAGCTTAGCTTATATTGTAGATTTTATTTGCATATCCACATATTTATAACGCTCCAAACAAACAAATTGCATAACTAGATTTAAATGATTTTGCTGATAAATTGGATGCTAAATACTCTTATGCGATGAATTGACGGTGTTTTTTGACTTCCCAAATGAAAACCGAAAAATAATTTACACCACAAATTTAATTAAAAATCATAATGGTATAATCCGAAAATCAACCATAAAATCGACGATGCCTATTCGAAATTGGTAAATTGTTTTAAACCAATTTACCCTTATATTTGAAAAAAGGCTCCGATTATAAAATAGAAGCCTTAACTTTTTAAGTTACACACTTTATGGGAAAGTGTCAAATAATAATTTTATTTTCAGTCAATTTACAATCTTACTTAATTTACTTTAAAGACAACCCTTCTAACTAATTGTCGTGCTATACTAGATTCTTTTGGAACTGAGTTGTCTTCACCCTTAGTTATTACTGTCAATCTACTAGCATCAATACCTGATCTGATAATCATTTCAGCTACATTTTTTGCTCTTGTTTCAGATAAACGAAAATTATAATCAGTATTTCCTAGTTCATCAGCATAACCTATCACATCAACTTTCGCTGTTGGATTATCATTAAGATATTTAATTAAAAAATTTATCGCTGATATAGTTCCAGTTGAAATTCTACTCTCATCAAAATCAAAAAACACATTTACATATTGCGAATTAATCATATTTCGAGCCTCTACTTTGGTGAAATTTACGTCTCCAGAAATTGCATTATTAACATTTTGTAGATTATCAAATTTAGCTTTTATTACAGTCTCCATTCCGTCAGGGATACCATCATTATTAGAATCTTTTAGCTTACTTTCTAACGTATTAATTCTTGTAAGTAATTCTTCATAACAATCTACCTTCCTTTCCCAATACCAGTCAGCATGCTTGTCTTTATTTCCTAGGTAAAATGTGATACCTGCCGTAGTATTATGAATAACACCTGTTCTATTAGAACCGAGATCCACTTCTGTTCTTCCGTCAAGATTTAAATTATGTGAAAAATTCTTCATCATACTATAATCAACATTAAAAGCTAGACGATCTGACACTTTTATAATTACAGTAGCACCACTAATCACTCCATAAATATTGTCAAATGCCAAAGCTTTATCCTTATATGTACTCGTTTCGGCACGGATTAAGTGACTATCTAAAAAACTAAAGCTAGATCCAAAATGCAGTTGTAATCCGAAAGTATTCGTAAACTTCTCCCAGTTTAGCGCACGATGAACATTTACTACTCCTTGTAAACTTGTGCTATACATATTATTATTAAATGGTATACTGCGACCAACAT
Source organism: Flavobacterium sp. Arc2 (assembly GCF_041431385.1). Classification (NCBI taxonomy): domain Bacteria; kingdom Pseudomonadati; phylum Bacteroidota; class Flavobacteriia; order Flavobacteriales; family Flavobacteriaceae; genus Flavobacterium; species Flavobacterium sp. Arc2. The sequence goes on from NZ_JASMRH010000017.1 coordinate 59,250, forward strand.
TAGAAAATGAATCATAACCTAAACCCCACATCAAACCAAATTTTGTATTGAACATTTTTCGAACATTTATGTCTAAATGATTGAAATTAGCATGGTTAATATAGTTTGTCGCAGCAGAATAGTATCCTTTAGTAAAAGGCCCCACAGGAACATTAAAACCACCATTTATACTTAACGACCAACGATTAAAATTTATCTCTTTTATTTTTGAATTTATACCATCCTCTACTACACCAGTTTGATTCTTCGATACAGGAGATTTTTCTTGTTGAGCTTGGACCACTCCATTAATACATGTAAATCCAATCAAACAAAAAATAATTATTTTCTTCATGTCTTCCTATTTATATTTATTTTCATTGTTGTCCGATAAAAATAATCGGAACGTTATTTTTTCTTTATTTTTCAAGGCTTAACAAGGTTTTAACCTAGTTCAGCTTGTTTTCTACTACTTTCTTGAGAATTCGATGTACTTAAAAATATAATTTTTGGTTTGTTTTATCGAATTAATCCGGTTGCTAAATAATCATCAAACAAACCTAATTGACCATAGCTTTGAATATTTAATTCCCAGTCTTTTTCCGGACTTTCTAAAAATTTAGTTAAGTGAATGTAATTGAATAAATGAATTCTACAAAAACTAACTAAATTCGAGAAAGACCATTGTCGTTTCGAGCTTTTCTTTACCACGCCTAGCAATAGATTTACTATTAGAACACAGTAAATTTGGATTTTAATAGCGTTTTCATTGTCTCCTAAAAAATATTTTAGTGGAAAATTTTGCTTAATTTGTTTGAACAAAAGCTCTATCTGCCAACGTATTTTATAAAGTGCAGCTATTGTGTCTGCTCTAAAGTCAAACAAATTACTAATAAACTCAAAGCTTCTTTTGTGTTCTCTGTCATAGTACTTTATTTTTCTTAATTTCAAAGTGGTTTTTAAGCCTTCTTTATTGACTTCAACTTCAATGATTTCGTCCGATAAAACACCGCTGTGAATTTTCCCTGGAATGTCATTTTTTTGTGTTACTTCAAATTTTGCATTCTCTTTTATTCTCGTTACAAAACCAGTTTTTTGATTTGTAAAATGCTCAAAAGCTTTGTAATCATTGTATCCTTTGTCAAATATATAAACGGTATGTTCATCGCATTTTAGTTTTTTCAAAAACTGATGATCATGCGTTGTGGCTGATGTGAACCAAACTAAACTGGGTACTTTTTCATCGGCATTTATCACACTATGCGATTTGATTCCTCCTTTACTTTTTCCGTCAACAGACTTTCTGCCAACACATTTTAATATATCTTTAAACAAGCTTATTGTGGTGCTATCTACAATCTTAACATTCTTCTTCAAAGCTTCTTTAATTCGACTGTCCGATAAAACGAAGCTATATTTCTGAAGTAAATTATTATAAATTTCTTCAAAAAACTCAACCTTACGCCCCTTGTTGGCATCCGCCAAAGTACTCTTTTTGGGAAGAGAGTTGATTCTAACAGTTTCTTCTTTACCTGACAAACCAAGCATTCCCCCAGATACTTCTCGTAAAGAGTTGCACTTTTCTATGCAACAAAATATCACACTAAATAAATGATCTTGACTCTTGAAGCGTTTTACGTATCGGTCTGAATTATATTTCTCAACAGCTTTCTGAATCATTGAATCATCTATTAAAGAAATTAGCTGTCCGAAAACAGACTTAGTCGAAAAATACTTATTTTTACCCATCGTTATTTGAATTTTGCAACTCTAAATTACGATTATTTTAAGAAGCCATTAATTTGGCTTCTTTTTTTATCGGACAACAATGATTTATTTTAATATTCCGTACCTTTTTGTAAAATAGCTCAAGTAAAATCAGCACTTACAATATAACTATCTCTACTTATACTGACTGAATTAGTTATTTAAAGCCCTCTAATTATAATGATATTGTTTTTTTCTTTTTCCTAATCACTATTATACCCACTATAAATCCAGTAATTAATAATGGAATCTCAATACTATCAATTGGCAATTCCAATGGTTCTGTAGCTGGATCACCATCCCCACCACCAAAACCTGGATCTGGATCTGGATCCCAACCTTGCGAAAAACAGACACTAGAGAGTAAAACGGAATACATTAAAATCAACTTTTTATAATTCATAACTGATTTTTATTTAATAATTAATTTTTTAGTAAATCGTTCATTATTATTCATATTGCGTATTTCAACAAAATACAGTCCAGCAGCTAATTTACCATCAAGCTTTAATAATTCGCTAGCCCTAGCAGTTGAAAAATTCCCTTCATAAGCCATTTGTCCTACAGTATTATAAATTTTATAAGAATAATTATTTGATGACGCTCCTTCATGAAATAGTACCATAATAGAATCATGACTATTAGCAGGATTTGGATATATACTAAAATTTGTTGTGGCTAAGTCTGCTATGTTTAATGATGATCCCTGCTGAAATACAATTTCAAAACGATTTCCTGTACTTTGTGCATCGCTAGTTACTTGAAACGCATATTCAAACACCGATTCATCTAATGGTAACTTCGTTTTCGTACCTGTAAATAAGTCCTTTAAATAGGCATTTCCCAAGTATCGAAAATCAGTAGCATATAATTTTAGCTTGTAATTAATTCCTACAACCGCATCTGTCAAGCGCAACGTTAAATAATCATTATCCACTATTGACGCTCTATGTTCAATTGACAATGAAAAATTATTAGTAAATAAAGCTAAATTTTCGCTTGGGTTACTTATTTTTCTACCATCATTAGTATCTAAACCATTAGTACCACCATCATAAAAAGCAGCGACACAGCCGTCCCTATTGGAATAAACATCATCAACTTGTTTTTCTAAAAGCACTCTAAATAAAGCAGATGCTCCGTTAATTTTAGTCGAAGTCATCTTATTTATAGTCGTATTAGATTCGGCACTACTTTTATGAGATTCTTTAATAGTTAATGAGGTTGTTGCTGATGATGACCTAACAAAGAACGCTTGTCCTGATTGCAAAATAGTACTACCACTAAAAACGGTACCCGCATTGCTATAACCTGCTATAGCATCCCAAGTGACATAACTTCCATACCCAATTGTTGGGTCGATTACCCAAAGTTTATTAATTCCTGTGTTTCCTGGCTCTGCTAAAACTGTTTTAAAATCGATCGGACTAGCATAAGGATTACCAATTAAATAAAATTTATTGGATGCAATACTATTATAAGTTATATCACCAATATTCAGCGTTCCAGAAGCACTAAGCACCGCTTGCGAACTTCCCGTATTTGCAATACCTCCTAAATTACTAGATAATAAAAATGAATTTGAAGCAAACAACAAAAACCCTTGATTCATTGTAGCTGTAAACAGAGGTTGAGACAAAGTGTTTGTTACATTTGACCAAGTACCTAAGGAATTATCGAATTTTCGTAAATTGTAACTTGAATTGCTAATATAGGTTAAACCGTTTCCAATAGAGCTTACTTGTAATGTAGAGCCTGTATCTTCAGCAGTTAAAGTTCCTTCAGGGCTCCACAGATCTACACCACGATCAAGTCCAGTATATGCACCATTATTTTGCCAATTTTCCCAAACTGAATTCACCGTACTACCTTTCACCGGAGCGGTCAAAAGCCTCCAACTTCTATTGTTATTTGGCAAGTATCGTTCGACCCAAATTTTTCCATTAATCACGGTACCTGCGGGTAACGCAGCCACTCGTGCAGTTTTCGTTTCAGAAGATTTTAAATGAACAAAATTATCCGGAAACGTTACAGCCGAACCATTTGGAATATCGAAAACATCTGTTATATATACGTTTCCCGTACCACTTATAGTACAACTTGCATTTATAACCAAATTTTCTACTGCGATCGTGTTCGTGTTTAGAACAACTCCATTAGTTGAATTAACATAAACTGTCTTTATAGAATTTAACACATTACTCCCTGGGTAATACGCTGGGTAATCATTTATAACTGTCGGAATAGAATTCTGCTCATATACAACGTTATATTGTACTGATATAGTAGCCAATCTCAATCGGGAATTAGTACCAGAAGCAAAACTACCAACCGACCTATATATTGTAGAACCATTGTTCAGTCTCAACTGATTTGCTGCTGACGAAGAAAGGACCCCCAATTTCAAATTCATACTTCCACCTGTAACTATTGAAGTGCTTGAACCACCAGAAGTAAAGGTTCTATTAGAATTTAGAATCAGGTCTTTATACGCTAAACTCGGAAGTGTATAATTAGTAGTTGCTGTAGATCTATATTCTACACTACCTCCAGTAAAACTAGGTGCTTTTTGAACATCTGTAGGAATTGTTGGGTCCGTATTCCTGAAAATTATAAAACTTGCTCCTTGATTATCATTATCCGTCCTATACCCTAAGGCAGCAGGCCCTGGACTTACAGTAGGCACAGTTAAAGTACCATCAAGATCTATCACCCCTGAACGATGTCTTAGCCTTGACTCATTATAAGCAACAGGAGTTGTATTTACTGGTGTAGTTGAAATAATATTACCTTTAATTTTAAACAATGTAAGACCATCAACGTAAAGCGTCGTTGATCTTGTAATAGTGGGATACGTATTATTTATCGCATCAAGACCAATTACTACATTTAAAACTTCAAGACTACCTCCTCCAGATATATAGGTATCGTTGTTGGCTGTATTGCTAGGTCTTACTGAAAAACTACCACTTAAAGTTAATTTAACACCGCTATTTATTACTAAATTAGCTAGTAAAGTCCCTGACAATGTAGTAATGGAGGCACAACCTGCATTTGATGTAACGGTAATAGTATGATTACCAATATTGACACTATCTCCTGTAGTCGGAACACCACTTGGTGACCATGTTGACGAGCTATTCCAATTTCCACTGGACGCACTTGTATAAGTAGCTGCTAGCAAAATATTAGAACTACATAACAATAAAGTAAAAAATAAAGTGTACAATTTTTTCATTCGCTCTTTTTATTTAAATATTAGACTATTTTATAAAATTTGATAATTAAAATAATGCTGAAATCGTTAAATTTTAAAAATTTTCTATTTATTAGAAAAAATAAAGAATATTGAAATCAATTCAATAACTGAGTAAGTTGTAACGAAATTAAGACAAAAAGATAATCAACTTTACCTCATGTAATAACTGGCGTTTTGGGGTTATAACTGTGCTTTTAATTGTGTCTGCATTTAATATTTTCAGAAATTTAAATCTACAACAATAGGCCACAACCATTAATATATATATATATATATATACATATTGAAGTGGTTATCTACCTATTTCATTATCTTTTAATGCTTTAACTTATTTTGTTTACTTATATTTTAATAAATTAATTAATTCAACAAAAGAAACTACCCTCCTACTTTTCAACTGCTTTTATTCTGCAAACTGGATTTTATAAATCGAACTATATTTTTGAAGAAATTTTCTCTATTATTTGATTCATTATTTTCACCATATCCATATCCATAATTATATGAATATTTATAACCGTAACCGACTTTTTGTTGAATTCCATTTAATATAAAAGCCATATTTTTAAGCTTTGTACTCTCCCTTAAAGTATCAGCGTACGCTATTAACTCTTTTTCTGTATAGCTTTGTAAAGCTATATATAAAGTCAAGTCAGCATTATCTGCAATCAAAAAAGTATCATTAACATATATGGTAGGTGCAGAATCTATTATAATATAATCGTACTCTTTTTTGGCCTCATTTATCAATTCTTCAAACCTACCGTTTGAAATAATATTCGAAGGATTTAGAGGAATACTTCCTGAAAACATTATATCCAAGTTTTCATTATAAGGATTGTTAGCTACGACCACGTCTTTCCATGCACTATTTTTATTATACAGATAGGTAGACAGTCCCTCCTTAATTGTATCCATATTCAAAGAAAGATGGAGCTTAGGTTTACGCATATCTGCACCTACTAGCAAAACTTTTTTGTTGTAGCTAGCAAAAGCAAGACTTAAGTTCGTTGCAATAAATGTTTTGCCTTCGCTCATAATAGAGGAAGTTACCAAAATTACCTGACCTACATTATTTTCTTTTAATGGCAACGAAAAGTTTACATTAGAAGATAAAATTCTAAAAATTTCAGAGTGAACAGAACGGTCATTTTTGTCTCTAAACAATTTAAAATCTTTAAAAAATGGAATCTCAGCTATGACTGGAATCACGGAATTTCTAAAAACCTGATCGTTAACACCCTTAACTTTAGTATCTAGCAAATTATAAATAAAAATAATACCAAACGGAATAGCTAAACCTAGAAATAGTGCCACCAATAACGTTATATTTCTTTTAGGTGCTATAGGTCCTAAACTTGCATTGGCATATTCAATAATTTTAATCGAAGGAGCTGTTACAGCATAAGCTATTGCTGATTCTTCTCTTTTTTGAAGTAATAACAAATATAAATTTTCTTTAATCTGTTGTTGTCTGTCTATACTTCTAAGTATTTTCTCATTTGATGGAATTTCTAAAACCATGTCCGAAGATTTCGAAAAATCAAATTGCTGCTGTGATAAACTAACTTTTAACTGCTTACTATAGGTAAACATCGATTCATTGATATTATTTTTTAAAGCACTAATTTGTGAATCCAATCCATTCAGAACAGGATTTTCATTTCCAGCAGTTTTTATCAATCTTTCTCTTTGTAAAACTAGTGTGTTGTATTCATTTATTAAATTATTAATTATAGCATTATCAAGACCTATATTTGCAGGTAAAATAGAATATTTAGCACTATTTAGTGCCTCTTTTAATATTTTAGATAATTGTATTTGCGTTTCAATCTTAAATAAAGTTTCGTCAGACTTTGCCTTTCTTGAAATATCAATCGTCGCATCGGCTTCTAAATAACTGATGTCATTAGCTTTTTTAAAATCTCTTTTATGATTTTCAATACTATCTAATTCAAATTTTAAATTTTTGAAACGTTCGTCAATAAAATCAACTGTTTTTTTATTAACTAGCCTTCGGTCATTTATTCCGTCTTGATTAAAGACTTCGACTATTTTATCTATTATAGCAATACCTCGATCGGTATTTACATCCTGAACTTTTATAGAAAGTATTTCACTTTCTTTCCCAACATTGCCAATAATTATTTTACCTATTAACGATTCTAATGCCTGTCTAAATGGTACTATATTTACTTTTAACTCTGTAGTACCTAATGTCTTCTTGGAATTTAAATTTGGTTCAATAGTAATTTCGACATTATTAATTTTAGTTTTAGCATAGGCACCACTTAAAAAAATATCTTTCTTATTTGTCTGCTTGATAAGGTAACCGTCTTTGTTTAATATAATAGATAAATTAATAGGACTAAATAATTTATCATCTGCGACTACAGCAACTACTTTTAATGGTGCATTCCAAAGTTGAGAATCTCTAATTTTTCCGATGCTACTATAAGAAGTCATAAGGTTTAACTGTGAAACTACAGGACCAAATAACCGTCGCGATTTCATCGTCTCTATTTCATTTTCGAGATTTATACCACTTCTACTTGCCATCATACCCAATAGCTCTGACGGGAGTTTCAATCCTTTGTTGTTTTCTTCAAGAATCTTGATTTTAGATTCTACAGAATATATAGGACTAGTATAACGTAAATAAGAATAGGCTACAAATAAAGCAATTGCTGCACTAAGCAAAAAATATTTCCAGTAAGATAGATAACTAAATATTTCTTTCTTAAGGTCGAATTGATCTTCAAATTTATTGTTCAAGGGTATTATTTTTTTATTAGTAAAAATGAAGTGAGTAAAAGGGAGATAACTGAGACAAATGTTCCTGCATTACCAATAATTCCAGAAGATTTAATTTTAGCCTCATTTGGACTTACTATAATTACATCATTTTGTTTTATGTAATACAGCTCCGTATCCATCCAGCTTTTAGTGGTTAAATCTATATGATAAATGGTTTTAGTATTGTTATCATTTCGTATTAGCATAACGTCTTTTCGTTTACCATTTATTGTAAGATCCCCAGCTAGACCAATAGCTTGAAAAAGTGTTAGGTTTTTCTCAGAAAAAGTATACATTCCTGGCGATCTAACTTCACCTAAAACGGTTACTTTGGAGTTTAAAATTCTAACAGCAACAATAGGTTCTTTTAAATGGCCTTCATCTACCAATTTTTTTTTGAGAAATACTTCTAACTCTATAGTCGTTTTGTTGTTTACCTTTATGGACCCTAACACAGGCATTATTACATCCCCTTGATCAGTTACTAAATAACTTTTAAGTTTAATAATTTCAACACTATTTACGCTTGCACTGTTTTCGAGTAAATCAATATTATAAATTTTGGAAGACTCAGGGTCTAATGAATAAATCTTAATCGATAAAATATCATTGGATTCAATTTTTTGATCAATAATTTTATTATCGCTAATAGCGGCAGTGGTATTATCAAGTAAATACAAAACGTCTTTTTTTGATGCACAAGATTGCATAAGAACCATAGACAGTACTATAACAAATGGTAAAATAGCATCCCCTAAAAAATTAAAAGTCATCGATTTCATTTTGTCAAAAATAAGAGGGAGCGACAATAGTAATGTCCCTACAAATATGATACTAAACAATTGAAAATATATGGTTTCATTTATCATCAGTATACTAACAAAAGCTAATACAACCGTAACCAATCCTACAAAAACAGAAATTTGACTATGCTTAAAACCCAAAGCTACTAACCTATGATGAATATGATTTTTATCAGCACTAAAAGGACTTTTTTTCAAAATAAAAAGCCTAACAAAAAATATACGTGCCGTATCTACAAGCGGATAGAATAGTAATGCTATTAATAAAACGGGATTTGTAGTATATGAAAAAAGTCCAAAATTTATTTCCTTTAAATTAAGAATATTGATTACTAAAAAAGAGATTAAAAAACCAACAATCATAGAGCCTGTATCGCCCATAAAAATTTTCTTTCTCTTAGAAAAGTTGAATTGCAAAAAAGCGATTGTCGAACCCATTAATGTTAAAGAAATGATGAGCAGCGTGATTGCATGAGAATTGTAAAACAAAATGCTACTAACACTAAGAAAACAAATAGCTATTGTTCCTGCTAATCCGTCAATTCCATCAATAAGATTGTATGAATTAATGATTAAAACATAAACAAAGGTTGTTAGTGCGATAGCAGGAACCAAACCAATTTGATAGATGTCAAAAAAACCATATAGGTTATTTATTGCAACGTTCGAGTTTAAGGTTATTATCAAGCCTACTCCAAACTGAACTATAAATTTTATTCTTGCAGATAAAATTAAAATATCATCTTTTAAACCTAAGAAGAATAGAACTACAAGAGAACCAATCAAATTGTAGTTTGCACCAATATCAAACAAGGACCCAAAACTTGTAAATGCTAATATAAACCCCATAAAAATACCAACTCCGCCTAGATTAGGAGTTTTTGTAGTATGAGAACTTCTATCGCATGGCGCAGCAATTAACCCTTTAACGTTAGAAATATTTATAATCACCGGAAAACTAACATAACTGATTGCCCACGCAATAATAAAGAAAAACAAGTACATGTTATCTGATGAAAAAATTGAGGTTAGAAAAAAATGTTTTATCGTATCTTCCACTGTAGTTTAATTTAAGTTGTAAAAGTACTATCGTACAACATTGTTTAATTTTGATTTGTAATAAGTGAACTCTAATTATCAATAAGTGGCATTTATACCAATTTAATAATGATGTACGCTAACTATCATTATATTAATCTTATGGAATTGTTGATTTCATATTGATATATTCTAATGGATAAGAAAATTATAAAATCAACCTATCTTTAGATTAGCGTTTTTCCTAAGTTCAAAATAGAGTTCAAATTTTCGAGTTTTCTTTTAGAAACTGGAATGTTTTTGTTATTTGTCATTTCACAATAATACCCATCCGATTTCAAAATATTGTGTAGACTATTCATATTAATGATGAATTTGTGATGGATTCGGCAAAAAGCATCTGGATTTAATATTTTTTGATATTCACCAATATTTTTACTAGCCATTTTACTCACGCCATTAGTTAGATGTACAATTGTATATCTACCATCTGCTTCAAAATGACTAATGTCATCTGTTCTAATTAATTCAATTTTTTGTACTGAATTTATTGATATAAATTTCTGGAATTTCTTTTCAGCCATTTTGACTTGATGAGCCTCATTTTCTCCAGCAATCTTATTTAAACATCTATTTATAATAGTGAGTACTTGCACCACATCTAAAGGATAAGGTAAAAAACCAAAAACATTAAAGTTGATAAATTCAAAAGCATCAATTTTGGCAGATGAAAAAATAATTAACTTAGAATTTATTAACGCTGTTTTTTTTAATAAATCAATAATTTCATCCTTATTCTGACTGGGATCAATAATAATAACATCAAAAAAGTTCTTAGCATACAAAATCTTAAATTCTTCAACATCATCAGTTGTCTGAAAATTTATTTTTTGACTAGAGGAAGTTGCTGCAAAGTTTTCTATTTGCTCTCTAAGATGTAGGTCGATTCTAAAATAAAGTAGGTTTATCATAATTTTAGTTTTTAATTACACCTAGTCCTTATTTCCTCTTATTATAAAAATAAATTATCAAAAATAAAGAACAAGTGAAGAAGAACAAGTAATAAGTGTTTTTTATTCTATTACTAATTTATATTTCTCTAAGTGGATACAAATCTATTTTTAAAAAACTTTAATCAATCATTTATCACTTATTGGTTAAAATAATTGAGTAATAATTTAAAAAAAACTAGGAATTAGTTACTTACATATTCGATCGAACGGGGAAAATGATTTGATTATACCAACTATCAAAATTAAGTTATCATTATAAATGCTCTTTTAAAATAGTATACTAAGAAATAATATTTAATTACAACAAACAATACCACACTCTTTTACTAGATCGATCCTTAGTTTACAATATTTTAACTTTCTTGCTTTTTTAGTCTTAGAATCAAGTAAAAAACTAAAAGACTCGAAATTAGAAGCTTAGTTGATGCTTGAAGACCTAGACTAAATAGTGAATAGTACAATTTGTTTTTTATAGTTTTTTTTAAAAAATAAAGATTGAATAGTCACTGGATTCAATGCTGCATTTAAGACAACTAAAACTATCAATATTTTTACTTGCATTTCTACTAGTTTATAAATTCACAAGCGCTTTCATTATACTTACCTTACTTCTAATTATTTATATCCGTAGAGACTCCTCAAAAAATAAAATTTATTTACTAAAGTTAATTCTATCGAATCTCAAAATATTTGTTTTTAAAAATACTTACATACATTCAATTACCTCACCTATTCCAATTTCCCAATCACTTATTACATTCAGCCCTATTCCTTTCCAAACATTACTCACTTTTGTCCACTCAAGATCTTAAACAAAAAAATAATAGAAATGAATGATGTCAACATATTATCGAAAGATCACTTCGCTGCACATCAACAAGTAGTTTCGGATTATAAATTACTGTTAATCTGCGAAAATGAATTAGCAACCCATTCAAGTAAAGGGGGAAACCCAATTATTATGAGGCTTAAGAAAGATATAATTTTCTTACTGCAGCGAATAATTATCAATAAAAATATACTAACAGAGAATACAAAAGCAGATCAAGATTACTTGCAGACCTTAACAAGTACTACATAGCTATTTAAAGTTAATGCTGTAGTCTAAAAAAACAATCGGTTTTAATAGCAGTTACCAAATGGAAATTGACAATAAAACGTGGTACGTTCTATATACAAAACCACAACAAGAATTAATGGTTGCTAAAAGATTAGAAAAAATCGATTTGGAATCTTACTGTCCATATAAGGAGGAAATGCGGCAATGGTCAGATCGTGAAAAGAAAGTTAAAGTACCATTGTTAAAGTCTTATGTATTTGTAAGATTAAAAAATGAGGAACGATCAAAAGTTTTTGATGTACCAGGCATGGTCAGGTACTTATTTTGGTTAGGTAAGCCAGCAGTAGCAACAGATAAAGAAATTTCTATTTTAAGAGAATCGCTGTCACTTCCCTATTTAGCAATCAGCATTGACAATTTAGCGACAGGACAAAAATTAGTACTTCCATCTGGACCATTCAAAGAGAAAGAAGGAATAATTGTAAAAGTCAATACAAAATACGTGACCGTTGCTCTAGTGCAACTAGGATTTTTAGTGACTTTAGAATATTAAAAAAATAATTATTAGAAAATAAGCCAGATGACACATTATGTGACTCATGGGGCGAAGCCGTGTGAAAATTATGAAAATAGGAATAACTTTTAGTGCATTTGACCTATTGCATGCAGGTCATATCAAAATGCTTGAAGAAGCAAAATGAAAATGTGATTTTTTAATCTGTGGTTTACAAACAGATCCTACCATAGATAGGCCAGAAAAAAACAAACCAACACAAACAGTTGTATAACGTTATATACGACTCAAAAGTTGCAAGTTTGTGGACAAAATTGTTCCATATACTACAGAATAAGATCTTGAAGACATATTAAAATATTTTCATTTAGATGTTCGAATAGTTGGCGCAGAATATCAAGATAAAATCTTTACAGGAAGATCATATTGTGAAGAAAAAGAAATAGAACTGTATTTCAATAAGAGAGATCATCCCTTTTCGAGTACTGCATTACGAAAAGAACTATTGAATATTACTTAGTTCTACACACTAATAAAAAGGTAAAGACCAGCAACTTTTGACAACTTTATGAAGTAACAGAAAAGTTAGTAAATAATATTCTTGTTTGCACATAATTAGCAAAATAATGAAGCTTCAAAAAGAGAAAAAAAATTAAAAACAATATGATAAAAAATATTTGCTGTATAGGCGCAGGTTATGTAGGTGGTCCAACTATGGCTATTATTGCTCAAAAGTGTCCTCACATAAAAGTTACTGTTGTTGATTTAAATGAAAAAAGAATTGCAGATTGGAATGATCCTAATGTATATAATATTCCAATATATGAACCTGGTTTAAGTGCAATTGTTGCCGAATCAAGAGGAAGAAATTTATTTTTTTCTCTTGATGTTGATAGCGCGATTGATGAAGCGGATATGATTTTTATTTCTGTAAACACACCTACTAAAACCTACGGCGTTGGAAAAGGAATGGCCGCTGATTTAAAATACATTGAATTGTGCGCAAGGCAAATTGCTAAAATTGCTAAATCCGATAAGATAATTGTTGAAAAATCAACATTACCAGTTAGAACTGCCAGTGCAATCAAAAATATCCTAGAACATACAGGAAATGGCGTAAAGTTTCAAATTCTTTCCAATCCTGAATTTTTGGCGGAAGGAACAGCTGTAGCTGATTTGTTAAATCCTGACCGAGTTTTAATTGGGGGGGATACCGATGCGGAAGGTCAAAAAGCAGTTCAGAAATTAGTTGCTATTTATTCAAATTGGGTTCCAAAAAATCAAATCTTAACAACTAATATTTGGTCGTCTGAATTATCGAAGCTTACTGCAAATGCTTTTTTAGCGCAAAGAGTTTCTTCTGTAAATGCCATGTCTGAACTATGCGAAAAAACAGGAGCTGATGTAAGCGAAGTAGCTAAAGCAATTGGTATGGACAGCAGAATAGGGTCTCAATTTTTAAAATCTTCTGTAGGTTTTGGAGGATCTTGTTTTAAAAAAGACATATTAAATTTGGTTTACATAGCAAAATCATATGGATTAAATGAAGTGGCTGACTATTGGGAACAAGTAATTATTATGAATGACCATCAAACAGCTCGCTTTGCAAAAAATATAGTCAAAAAATTATATAATACGGTATCAGGCAAAAAAATAGCTTTTTTAGGTTGGGCTTTCAAAAAAGATACTAATGATACTAGAGAATCAGCAGCAATATATGTTGCAGACGGTTTACTAGCAGAACAAGCTAATATAGTTGTTTTTGACCCAAAAGTTAAAGAACATCAAATATACGCTGATCTAGATTATTTAGCAACTCGTTCGAAGGCAGAAAATGACAACGGATTAACAATTGTACATGATCCTTATGAAGCTTGCAAGAATGCTCATGCTATTGCTATTTTAACCGAATGGGATGAGTTCAAAACATACGATTGGCAACGTATATACGATCAAATGCAGAAGCCAGCTTTTGTTTTCGATGGTCGTAATTTATTAGATAAAAAAGAAATGCAACAAATTGGCTTTGTGTATCAGGCTATAGGTCATTGAATTTAAACTTGTTAATCAATTGTTTAGCTTAGATAACAGCTTTAAATTAGTCAAACCCTCATAATAATATAAGAAACTTGGGGGTACTATTTTATAAATCAAATCAATTATAATTTAGCACAAAAGCATCAAAATGGTGCTCATTCATAGTATAAATAATCAAAAAAAATAATCAAAAAAATATGTTAAACAATAAAACAATTTTAATTACCGGAGGGACAGGCTCTTTGGGAAAAGCTTTGACAAAGCATATTTTTAATAACTACCCAGATATTAAAAAATTGATTATCTTATCAAGAGATGAGCAGAAGCAATTTGTAATGGCTCAGGAATTTCCAACAGAAAAACATCCACAAATTCGTTTTTTATTAGGAGATGTTCGTGATAAAGAGCGATTAGTTAGGGCATTTAAAGGAGTTGATTTTGTTATTCATGCAGCAGCTATGAAACATGTACATCTTGCTGAGTATAATCCAGACGAATGTATTAAAACTAATATTGGCGGTGCTCAAAATGTAATCCATGCCTCTTTAGAAACAAATGTTCAAAATGTAGTTGCGTTGTCTACTGATAAAGCTTGTGCGCCAATAAATTTATATGGAGCTACTAAATTAACGTCTGATAAATTATTTGTTGCTGCAAATAATGTAAAAGGAACAAATCCGATTAAGTTTTCAGTAGTAAGATATGGCAATGTGATGGGCTCTAATGGGTCTGTTATACCCTTTTTCTTAAACAAGAAAAAAGAAGGGAAATTACCTATCACAGACATATCGATGACCCGCTTTAATATTTCTTTACAAGGAGGTGTTGACATGGTCATGCATGCTATGGAACATGCTTGGGGAGGTGAAATCTTTATCCCCAAAATTCCATCCTATAAAATTACAGATGTTGCCGCCGCGGTTGCACCAGAATGTGGATTGGAAATTGTAGGGATTCGACCTGGTGAAAAAATTCATGAAGAAATGATTACCGCTTCCGATTCTTTTTATACGTACGATTTAGGAAAATATTATACTATTTTACCTTCGGTTCCTCATTTTAATATCCAGAAATTTAAAAACCATTTTGCAGCCCATTTAGTACCTAATGGATTCAACTATAATTCTGGTGAAAATACAGAATGGGAGACAATAGAAGGACTTAGAAGTTTAATTAAAGAACACGTAGATTCAACATTTGAAGCATAATGGAACAAAAAGTCATCCCTTACGGACGTCAAAATATAACTCAAACTGATATTGACGCTGTTATAGAAACATTACAGTCTGATTTTTTAACGCAAGGCCCAAAAATTTTAGAATTTGAAAAGGCTTTTGCAACATACATTGGAAGTAAATATGCTGTTGCTGTTGCCAATGGAACTGCGGCGTTACATTTATGTACTTTGGCATTAGATGTGAAAAAAGGACAAAAGGTAATTACTACACCTATCACTTTTGCAGCATCAGCTAATTGTGTCCGTTATTGTGATGGTGAAGTCGTTTTTGCAGATATTGACCCTCAGACCTATTTAATTGATTACAATTCTGTAGAAAAATTGCTTAAGGCTGCTCCTAAAGGTACCTACCACGGAATAGTCCCAGTGGATTTTGCTGGACGAGCGGTTGATTTAGAAAGATTTAGAACTTTAGCCGATGAATATAACCTTTGGATAATTGAAGATTCGTGTCATTCTCCGGGCGGCTTTTTTAAAGACAAAAATAATGCTAAACAAAATTGTGGTAACGGTAATTTTGCTGATTTAGCCATTTTTTCTTTTCATCCTGTAAAACATATTGCATCGGGTGAAGGCGGAATGATAACTACTAACGATGAAGCGTTATATAATAAGTTATTACAACTTAGATCACATGGAATAGTTAAGTCAGACGATTTATATACTAATTCAATAGAATTCGCAGGTGGCGATTCGCAGTACCCTTTGTGGTATATGGAAATGCAAAACTTAGGATTCAACTATCGATTGACAGATTTTCAAGCGGCTTTAGGTTTAAGTCAATTGAATAGAGCCGATGAAGGCATCATCAGAAGAAAGGAAATTGCTGCAACTTATTTTTATGCTTTTAAAAATCAGTCATTTATAAAAGGACAATCAGGAGTGGTTGAAGGACACGCATATCATTTGTATGTTATCGAGGTAGAAAACAGGTTAGCATTGTACAATTACCTTCGCACAAAGAATATCTTCGCACAAATACATTATATACCTTGTCATTTAATGCCCTATTATAAACAGTTCGGGTGGAAAGAAGGTGATATGCCACATGCCGAAAATTATTATAAGCAGTGTATCAGTTTGCCAATGTATCCAACATTGACTGAAGAGGAACAACAATTTGTGATTACATCTATACATGAATTTTATGACTAATATTTGTATCATTCCAGCACGAGGTGGCAGCAAACGTATTCCCCGAAAAAACATTAAAGATTTTTTAGGTAAACCTATTATCGCTTATTCAATTGAAGTGGCTATTAAAAGTGGTTTGTTTGATGAAATAATGGTTTCTACAGATGACGAGGAAATAGCAGATATTGCTATAAAATACGGTGCTAAAATCCCATTTATGAGAAGTAATGAAAAGTCTAATGATTTTGCTACCACCTATGAAGTGATTGAGGAAGTACTACTGAATTATAAAAAAAAAGGACAATCTTTTGATCAAGCCTGTTGCATTTATCCATGTGCTCCTTTCATTTCAACAAAAAAATTAGTAGAAGCAGCTGGAAAATTAAATAAATTCGAAACCGTCTTGCCAATAGTACAATATAGCTTCCCTATACAAAGAGCATTAAAAAAAAGCGAAACAGATACTATATCTTTTATTCAACCCGAATTTGAACTTTCCCGTTCCCAAGATTTAAATGAAAGTTTTCACGATGCAGGTCAATTCTATTGGTTCAACCTCAAAAGCTTGTTTAAAAATAAAAGTATTTTATCAAAAAACACAGGATGTGTAGTGTTATCTGAAATTGAAGTGCAAGATATTGATAATGAAATTGACTGGAAATTAGCAGAATTAAAATATAAAATACTGTATGGAGTTTCCTGAAAAATATCAAGTATTAGAAAAAAAATTGTATTCAAAAGGCGTTTTTTCACTTGTTCCCATTCGCTTTGAGGATAGGATAAAAATCATGCTTTGGCGCAATGAACAAATTTATCATCTTCGACAAGACAAACCTCTTACCTTAGAAAATCAAGAAAATTATTTTAACAATATAGTTTCAAAATTATTTGAGCAAGAGCAACCAAATCAAATCTTGTTTTCTTTTTTAGAAAATGGAAAATGTATTGGTTATGGAGGATTAGTGCACATTAATTGGATAGATAAAAATGCGGAGATTTCGTTTATCATGCAAACAAATTTAGAGCAAAATCGATTTGATGAAATTTGGAGTGAATACTTAAACTTAATTGAAAAAGTAGCATTTAGCGATTTGAAATTAAATAAAGTATTTACCTATGCTTTTGATTTAAGACCCCAATTATATAGCATACTATCAAAAACGGGATATACAGAAGAAGCGCGATTAAAGGAACATTGTTTGTTTGATGAAAACTATATTGACGTATTAATTCATTCAAAAATAAATCATTCTCTTACTCTAAGGTCAGCTTCTCAAGAAGATGTAAGCATTACATTTGATTGGGCATCAAATAAGATCGTACGACAATATGCGATTCAAAAGGAAGAAATTTCTTTTGACAATCACAAAAACTGGTTTTCAAATAAAATAACAGCATCAGGTTGTATCTATTTTATTGCTGAAGTAAATAGTACTCCAATCGGTTCTATCCGATTTGATATAAACAATAATGAAGAAGCTTTGCTAAGTTTCTTGTTAGATCCGCAATTTCATGGAAAAGGATATGGCAAGGGGATTCTAGAAAAAGGAATTGAGGAAGTGCTTAAATTAAAAGAATTATCTAAAATAATTGGTGTTGTCAATATTGAAAACATTCCGTCGTTGAAAACCTTTAAATCGTTAGAGTTTCAACAAGTGAGTGAGATAGACACATACATTACTTACGAAAAAAAATATAAATAATGAAAATAGGTACATTCGAAATAAATAATAGCTCTAAAGTTTTTATAATTGCAGAACTTTCTGCAAATCATAATGGAAGTATCGAAGTAGCTCTGGAAACTATTAAAGCAGCGAAACGCGCTGGAGCAGATTGTATAAAATTTCAAACCTATACCGCGGATACTATTACTTTAGATTGTGATAAAGAAGATTTTAAGATAAAAGGGACCATTTGGGAAGGACAAAATTTACACAAATTGTATGAGGAAGCTTACACCCCTTGGGAATGGCATCAACAATTGTTTGATGCTGCTAAAGCGGAAGGACTAATTTGTTTTTCTTCTCCTTTTGATAAAACAGCCGTAGATTTATTAGAATCTTTAGATACTCCAGCATATAAAATTGCATCTTTTGAAATTACCGATATACCTTTAATCAAATATGTTGCTTCCAAAGGCAAACCTATAATCCTATCAACAGGAATAGCAACGACCGAAGATATCGAATTAGCCTTAGACGCTTGTAGAATAATGGGAAATAATGATATTGCGTTATTAAAGTGTACCTCAAGTTATCCAGCACCTTTAGAAGAAGCAAATATGTGTATGGTAAAAGATATAGCGGAACGATTTGGAGTCATTTCAGGTTTATCAGATCATACGATTGGAAGTACAGCGCCAGTTGTAGCGACCTGCTTTGGAGCAAAAATTATAGAAAAGCATTTTATCTTAGATCGTGCTATTGGAGGTCCTGACGCGTCATTTTCAATGAACGAAGAAGAATTTACTGCCATGGTAAAAGCCGTTAGAGAATCTGAATTAGCAATTGGTAAAGTGGATTATACTTTAACAGAAAAACAAGTTAAAGGAAAAGATTTTTCAAGATCCTTGTATGCTGCAAAAGACATAAAAAAAGGCGAGCTATTTACTGAAGAAAATGTACGTTCCATTCGTCCTGGATTTGGATTACATCCTAGATATTTACCTGAAATATTAGGAAAGGAAGCAAGTGCAGATATAGAAATGGGAGCCCGTTTTGAACTGCAGATGATTACCAATTAAATTTTTATATACTCAATTATTTTAAAAAGTTTTAAACGATAACCTAATAATGAACTTGATAAAACAACTTCTCACGAAGTATTTTGAAAACTTAGCTTATTTTTATAAACATCTGCATTATCGCTTGTTTGTGATGATAGCATTAGGTGTATTAGTTGGTATCCTAGATGGTTTTGGACTAGCGATGTTCATGCCATTATTGGAGATGGTGAATGATACCAAACAAGCAAATGGATCCTCTTTAGGCAATCTTAGCTTTTTAATTGATGGGATGGAAGGTATTGGACTTTCTTTAAACCTAACTACAGTATTAATTATAATGGTCTTTTTCTTTATATTTAAGGGTATTATTAAATTTTTTGCTGGCGTCTATAATGCGATTTTACGTAGGTTTTTCATCGACAAATTACGAAATAATTTACTTTCCTCCTTCAATAAAATTAAATTCAAATATTTTGTTACCTCAGATGTTGGTCGAATACAAAACACTATGTCTGTAGAAATTGAAAGAGCTTCTGCCGCTTTTTACAACTATGCTAATACCTTGCAACAGTCAATTATGGTATTGGTTTATGTTAGTTTTGCTTTTTTTGTAGACATCCGGTTTGCACTTCTTGTCACCATTGGCGGTGGTTTGTCTAATTTTTTATACAAGTCTATTTACAAGAAAACGAAAGGTGCCTCTAAAAATTTTTCTACAGATTCTCATATATACCAAGGGCAAATAATCCAATATGTAAGCAATTTTAAGTATTTAAAAGCTACTGCTATTTTAGATTTTTATGCAAATCGACTTCGTAAAAGCATTGATGCTATCGAGCAGAGTCGTTTTAGAATTGGAAAATTAGGTGCAATTTTAGAGTCTGCTCGTGAACCTATTTTAATTATGGTTGTTGCAATTGTAATTTTAATTCAGACTCGGCTACTAAATGCTAGTTTAGGACCAATATTAATCAGTTTATTGTTTTTTTACAGGGCTTTATCTTCCTTAATGAATTTGCAAAACTCCTATAATCGTTTTTTAGAACTTTCGGGTTCATTGGATAATTTAATGGAGTTCCAAAAAGAAATAAATTTAGAAAAAGAACAAAATGGCAAAGAAATCATCGAGACCGTAAAGAGTTCGATAGAATTAAAAAATGTTTTCTTGGCTTATGGCAAAGTTGATATTCTCAAAAAAATTAATTTAAAAATCGATAAAAACGAAACGGTAGCTTTTGTCGGAGAAAGTGGTAGTGGTAAAACAACAGTAGTAAATATTTTAGCTGGTCTTATTCCTGCAGACAAAGGAAATGTGTATATAGATGGTATAGATCGCAATGCTATAGATATAAAAACTTATCAAACAAAAATTGGATATATTACACAAGACCCCGTTATCTTTAGTGACACCATTTTTAATAATGTTACTCTTTGGTCAGAACCAAATACTATAAATAATAATCGTTTTAAAGAAGCGCTACAAAAGGCAGCAATTGCCAATTTTGTCGAAGAACAAGCATTGGGTTCAGAAACCATTTTAGGGAATGATGGTGTAAATCTAAGTGGAGGGCAAAAACAACGAATTTCTATAGCAAGAGAATTATATAAAAACATTGATATTCTGATTATGGATGAGGCTACTTCTGCACTAGATAGTGAAACAGAAAAGGAGATTCAGCAAAGTGTGGACTCTCTTAAAGGACAATATACTATTTTTATGGTAGCCCATCGTTTATCAACAATCCGGAACGCCGATAGAATTGTAGTGATGAATAAAGGTACAATTCAACAAGTGGGATCTTATGAAGACTTGATAGCCACTTCTCCCCCATTTAAGAAAATGATCGCACTACAAGAGTTGTAGAAATTAAGACTAAATTATTAAAAAAAATTCTCAATTGATCAATTCTATAATTAAATTTATTACAGGTAAAGAAATTATTCTTTATGATAATCACCGACAAATTGAACCTTTAGTCTCTAATCACAATAACAAAAAAAAATATTGTTTTTTTAATATTGGCAACATTTGGAAGATAATCCCATTCAAAACAGCCGATAAAAAAAAGCATAAAATAATGTATTTTATTTTATCCTTTATACAGCCAAAGTATATTATAAGCATGAACTGGTTAACAAAAAGAGAAAGTTTATATAAAATTTGGACCGCTAACAACAGTAAAAGTAAATTCATGGTAATACAACATGGTGTCTATTGTGGTGGAGCTGTTACAGATGTACCTCATAAATATACCAAATGTGATGTTTTTTGTACTTGGGGACCCTATTTTACAACTCTATTTAGTGAGTTCAATTCCTTAAAAAAGGTGAAAATTTTTAATTTTGGTAATACAATTTACAACACTTATAATAGACATAACTATAGTTATAAATGTACAAGTACTAACAAAATATTGATACTTCCTACAGCACTTGACGCTAAAAACATAATATATATCAATGTTTTAATAAAAAAACTTCAAGAGTTAAAGTATGAAGTATTTGTAAAAGAACATGGAAAACAAGGAGTAGAGAAAGATAGAAATGGCACTTTAAAATATCCAAACATAGAAGGTGTTAGTAAAATAACGGGGGAATTATATCCCATTTTACAAAGTAATGATTACGATTTTATTATTGCTGACCATTCTAGCTCGCTTTTAGATGCAATATTTTTCAAAAACAAAGTACTTTATTGTGACCCTAATAATAAAAGTAATGGCTATACAACTCAGTATTCAAACTATCTATCTAATGTCTTCCTAGATAATTACAGTTTTAAATGT
Organism: Flavobacterium sp. Arc2; assembly: GCF_041431385.1. Classification (NCBI taxonomy): domain Bacteria; kingdom Pseudomonadati; phylum Bacteroidota; class Flavobacteriia; order Flavobacteriales; family Flavobacteriaceae; genus Flavobacterium; species Flavobacterium sp. Arc2. The sequence continues at coordinate 81,398 of NZ_JASMRH010000017.1, forward strand.
AAAAATTATTTCGAAGACTTACTAGACATAACCAATCAAGAAGCATTATTAGCCGAAATGATAACTACAGGAAATAATGAGTTAGAAAATAAATTTTATTCTAAATATTAAAAAAAAACAGTGATAGTACCTATCAAACAAAATCTCGTCACAGTAAGAAATTATCTCATCTACAAAAGGTTTGATTTTTTATCCAAAATAAAGCAGCGTAAATTCCGTATGAATCCACAAGCTACTTTTGTGGTCTCTATCGCTAGTTATCCAAAGCGAAGCCACTTATTGCCTGCTGTTTATGAAGCATTAAACAAACAGAAGACCGTTCCCAAAAAATGGATTTTGGTCTTATCTGAAGAAGAATGGCCTGATTTGACACTACCTAACTATTTAAATAAGTTAGTTAAAAGAGGTCTAGAAATTATTTGGGTTAGAAACAATACTTATGCAGTAAAAAAACTAGTTCCGGTATTGATAAAATATCCAGATTTAGGAGCTATAACTCTTGATGATGACATTATTTATGGATCAAATTTGATAGAAAACTTAGTAACTAATACTTATGCAAAAAAAGGAAATATAGTTGGCCATGTCGGCAAGACATTAATAAAAAAGAATAATGAGTTGAATATGATGTTTAGAGATACTGTTTCTACAAATATAAACACTAATACCAATCAAGTATTTTTGATAGGTTGGGGAGGTATTTATTATCCTAATAATTCACTATCACCCAAAGTAAAAGACGCTGATGCAATAAAAAAAATCGTACCAGGAAGAGGTTCTGATATTTGGTTTTGGGCTGCAGCTCTTGCCCAAAACACGAAACAATATTGTATTGCACCACACAGTGCTGGAATTTTAGGAATACCTATCCCTACAACCAAAAGTACTAAACCAAAAGATACACCCGCTGCAGATCTCCTTGAAAGACGTTTTCAAATGTCAATTGATTTTTTTGAAATTCGTGAAAAACTATTAGCGAACTTACCTAACAAACTGTAGCGAGATGAAAATTGCACATAATAACAAAATTAATGGATAAAATACAAAAAGGATATCTATTACTACTTTTTCTTTTTTCTCCCATTTTGGGTTTATTTAAGTTATTAAAATTGAAAAACGAAAAAGACATAACCTTTTTTGGAACCTTATTTTTTGGGTTGGTAGGGAGTGCATTTGTTTATATCAAAGGAACTGATGGGCATTCGCACTTAATGAACGCAAAAGAGTACTACTTAGACATGTCTTTAGTAGAGTTTTTTAATAAATCATATGAAATACTAACGTTTAATTCTACGGAAGGTTCTACAGATATATATTTACATTGTATTTCCTTTATTTCAACCTCGCTATTACAAACACCAGAGTTAATTCATGTATTTGCAGGTCTAGTATTGGGTTATTTTTTCACAAAATCGGTATTACTTATTTTAAAAAATAATTTAGATTTCAAGAAGAGCTACATTCTAGTTGGTTTTGTCATATTGTTACTTCTAATTAGAAGTATTGGTGCACTAAATTCAATTAGGATGTGGACTGGAATGTGGGTGATGTTTTATGGTACTTACAGCTGGACGACGACAAAAAAAAGAAAGTATTTATTAGTGATTTTATTTTCAGTACTAGTTCATTTTTCTTACGCCTTAATTTTAATTCCAGCTGCAGCCGCCTATATCTTACAAAAAAATAAAAAAATTCTGGTAGCTCTCTATATTGTATCTTTCTTTTCGACAGTAGGTTTTTCATTTGTTAAAGCTTATATACCACAATCAAATTTAATAGAAAAAAAACAAAATACGTATGCTGTAGATTCTGATGAGGATGCTAAACGATTTGAGAAAAAAAGCATAAATGCAAAAAAAGAATCTGAAAATTTAAATTTTTACAAGTCCTCTGGGGAAACAAATTATTTGAATTATAGTATTGTCGGTTTATCAATAATTTTAATCTTTTTTTACTTTAAAAAAGAGAGTGATCATAATTTAAATTTTCTAGTTGCAATTGGCATAGGGGTATATACATTTTCCAATTTAGTAGCTTTTTCGCCCTCACTCCAAGGTAGAACAAAAATGATTGCAGCTACGTTTATTTTGGCTGCAGCTATACATTTGCAGCTTACTTTGATAAAGTATAATTTAAAAGTAAAGTCAATAAAGAGATTAAATACGGTACTATTAATTTTTTTGATTTCATCTATTCCCATGTTTTTGTTTCAACTATCTGATATTTTATACAATATAAGTTTCTTTATCTTATTATTTCCTCAAGTATCTTGGTTTTTAGGCGATGGTGATTATTCAATAAGAGGTGTAATTGGTTTATTAATTGATTAAAAATATTACAGATGAATATAGCAATTATAATAATACATGTTTTTGATCCAGAAGCAGGAGGGGTACAGCGAATTACTAACAATATTTCTGAAATTTTTGCCAGTATGGGGCATAACGTTTGCATCTTAAGCTATTCTACTAAAAATGTGGACTATTCGAACAATACTATTCCAGTTTTAACCATTAAAAATCAGACTGAATTAAAAAAAATACTTTTTGATAAAAATATACAAGTCGTAATAAATCAAGAAGGCTATTGTCGAAAATTTACAAAATTATTATTGAAGAATAAGGGTGCGGAGACATCAATAATAAATAATCTACATATTAACCCGTTAAATTTTCATGACAACTATCAACAATTTATAGGCTCTTTTTTAAAGAGACACCATTTGGGGTTTTTAAATAATATTGTAGTCCAGAAAACACTATTACAGTACCACATCTTTAAGCAACGATACGATTTAAATTATATCATTAAAAATACAAATGCGTTTGTGATGTTATCGGAACGATTTAAACCTGAACTCTATTTCCTAGCACCTGCATTAAAAAAATACAGCCATAAAATCCATGGCATAGGTAATCCTTTCAATCGACCTAAAATTAATATAATGTCGTTAGAAAAAGAAAATATAATCTTATTTGTGGGTAGGCTTAATATTTTACAAAAGAGGGTGGACTTACTACTCAAAATTTGGAAAAAACTACATCAAACATTACCTGATTGGAAATTCTGGGTAGTTGGTGAAGGTGAAGATCAGCTATTTATGGAGAAGTATTGTAAAGAGAATAATTTAAACAGAGTTACTTTCTTTGGCAAAGATAATCCCAATGAATACTATAAGAAAGCTAAAATATTCCATATGACCTCAGCTTTTGAAGGTTTTGGAAATGTATTGGTAGAGGCTCAAAGTTATGGCTGTGTCCCTGTTTTATTTAATTCCTATGCTGCTGCTCAAGACATTGTTACTCATAATGAAAACGGAATGCTTGTGCCTCCATTCAATAGCAATGAATACGTTCAAACTACAACTGCACTGATTAATAATCCTGAAAAACTATCACAAATGGCACTGAACGGATATGAAAATGTAAATAGATTTTCTTATGAGGAAACGTATAAAAAATGGGAACAAGTTTTTAATAGTTTAAAATAGTAATCAATAATAATGCTAAAATCCATACTAAAAAACCTTTCTAATATCCCTGGTTGGCGAACCAATAGAAAAATTGTAATCATCGAATCTGATGATTGGGGAAGCATCCGGATGCCCTCTAATTTTGTTAGAGAAACACTCGAAACTAAATATGTTTCCATGGGCGATCAAGAACGTCAACGATACACTAAGTACGATACACTTGCTAATGAAGCAGATTTTGAAGCACTTTATGAAACACTAACGCAATTTAAGGATATAAACGGAAAACATCCTGTTTTTACGGCTGTGAGTGTTGTTGCAAATCCTGACTTTGATAAAATTAAGGAAGCTAATTTTGAAAAGTACTTTTACGAACCTTTTAATACCACATTAGAAAGGTACGGACATGAAAATACTTTCAAAATGTGGCAAGAAGGTAAAGCACAGAACCTTTTTGTTCCACAATTTCATGGTCGTGAACACTTGAATGTACTAGTCTGGATGCGACAACTGAGAGCCAAAGAATCAAGTACAATGGAAGCCTTTAAACTCAATTGTTGGGGTTTTGAAAATAAAAATAAATTCAATATTGACTATCAAGCGGCTTTTGATTTGGAACTGCCTTCTGATGTAGTCGACCAAAAAACGGTTATACAAAAAGGCTTAGAAATGTTTGAGCAAATCCATGGCTATAAAGCAGACTTCTTTGTCCCTCCAAACGGGCCATTTAATAATAAATTAGAAATGACGGCGGCACTAAGTGGTATCAAGTACATGTCAACTTCAAAAATACAGTCCGAACCTCAAGGGCAAGGAATACAAAAAAAGCGACTACATTATTTAGGTCAAAAAAACGCTAGTGGACAACTTTATATTACACGCAATTGTTTTTTTGAACCAAGTGCTCCAGGCAAAGATTGGGTTAGCAGTTGTATGAATGATATTGAAAATGCTTTTAAATGGGGAAAGCCCGCAGTAATTAGTTCACATCGAGTAAATTTTATTGGAGGCATAGTAGAAAATAATCGTACTAACAGTTTAGCAGCCTTAACAACTTTATTGACTCAGATACAAACTCATTGGCCAAACGTTGAATTTATGACTTCTTCGGATTTAGGAGATGTGATAACAAAAAGCAGAAAATAAAATGTTTGAAAATCTAAATAAAAATTTACGAAGAAATTTACTAAATGTTCCTGGACCAAGGTCAAATAAAAAGATTATTGTCTTTGAAAGTGATGATTGGGGAAGTATTCGCATGCCATCTCGCAAAGTTTTTGACAAAATCAAAAAAGAGAATTTAACACCCGAAGCAGACCCTTATTTAAAATACGATAGCCTTGCAAGCACAGATGATTTTAATGCCTTGTTTGATATTCTTAAAAGTGTAAGAGACAAAAATAATAATCATCCTATTATTACAGCTAATGCAGTTATGGGAAATCCTGATTTTGAGAAAATAAAACAACATAATTTTGAATCTTATTTTTGGGAGCCTTTTACAACAACATGGCTAAAATATTCACATTGCCAAGGAGTAGAAACTGCTTGGAATTCTGGTCAAGACGAAGGATTATTAAAGTTTCAATGTCACGGGAGGGAGCATTTAAATGTGGATCAGTGGATGCTTAGCTTACAAAAAGGTGATAAACTTGTTAGAAAAGCATTCGACAATCAAATGATAAGTATCAGTTCGCAGCCTAGCAGATTGAAATTTAATTATATGGAAGGTCTTGATTATTTTTCCTTAACAGAAAAGGAGAATAAAAAACTTGTAGTCAGGGAAGCTTTAGCACATTTCAAAAATTATTTTGGTTTTGATTCAAAGTCATTCATAGCAAATTGTTATATATGGGATGAATCCATAGAAGAAGTATTAGCAAATTTTGGCGTTCTTTATTTGCAAGGAATGGCCAATCAAGTAATTCCTGTATTAAATAAAAATACACATAGTTACCTTTATAAAAAGCACTATTTAGGGCAAAGAAATAAATTTGGACAACAATATCTCATTCGTAACGCCTTTTTTGAACCCTCATTAGAACCAAAAATAGATTGGGTTTCTGATTGTTTGCAAAGAATTAACATTGCTTTTAGATGGAATAAGCCAGCTATCATTGGAATTCACAGATTAAATTTCATCGGTTCAATTCACGAAGAAAATAGAACCAAAAACCTTAAAAATTTGGGGCAATTATTAAAGGAAATTATTAAACGTTGGCCAGATATCGAATTTAGATCATCTGATCAAGTACTTAATGAAATGAGCAATGGATAATACTACGACAAAGAGAAAAATTATTTTCATAATCCCATCATTAACAGGCGGCGGAGCCGAAAGAACATTAATTAATCTATTGCAAAAATTAGATTATACTAAGTTTGAAATTGACTTGTTAGTCGTGCTAAAAGATGGAGTCTATCTAGAAAATGTTCCTAATGAAGTAAAATGTATTTTCTTGTATCATAACAAGATGCTGGTACGAACTTTAGCATGGTTGCAGAAGAAAACAGGTTTTAATTATCTTCTAAGAAAAACTACCGAAAATAAAATTCGAGGTCAATATGATTTGGGAATTTCATTTTTGGATGGAAATTTTACTGATTTACTTTTTTTTATAAAAGGGTTAAAGAAAAGGTGCACTTGGGTTCATAGTTCGTACAAGACAAATCGAAACTTTGCTAAGTTCTATGAAAACACAAAATATGTCCAAAAATTAAAAGAGGAGCGATATGGACGATTAGACGGAATATATTTTGTTTCAAATGATGCAAAAGAAGAATTCATCGAAGTTTTTGGTACATATCCTAAAATGGAAGTCATTTATAATATTATTGATACAGAATCTGTTTTAATAAAGGCTGAATCAGAAACATATTCAAAACACAGCATATTTGAATTTGTTGCATTGGGAAGCTTATTAACAGTAAAAGGTTTTGATAGATTAATCAGGGCCTCAAAAATTGTTAAAGAAAAAGGTTTTAATTTTAAAGTATCAATTCTTGGTAGTGGTGCAGAAAAGAACAATTTAGAATCACTTGTAAAAGAAAATAATTTAAAAGAAAATATCGATTTTTTAGGATTTGTTAGCAATCCATATCCTTTATTAAAAAAAGCGGATGTTTTCATTATGAGTTCTGTTTCCGAAGCACTTCCTACCGTCCTTTGTGAAGCAATGATACTAGGTAAAGCTACTTTAGTGACAAATTGTAGTGGTTGCAGAGAAATTGTTGAAAATGGTCAATACGGGTTAATGGCGGATCAAAGTGATCAAAGCCTTGCCGAAAACATGATAAAATATCTTTCTGATCCAAATCTAGTTGTATATTATGAACTTCAGTCTCTTGAAAGGGCCGAACTTTTTGATGATAAACTAGTACTAGAAGCTTATAATAAAATACTTAATCAGTAAATTTATAAGGGTTTTTGATTGTTTTATTTTAATAATACAAAAGTAAAGATTTTATACTCAAGAGATGAAGCGTCTCCTTTTCTTTCCATTAATTTTCTTTTTTGCCAGAGATAGACAAGATTGTCTAGTCAACTCCTAAGTCTTACAAACTAAATTATAAAAAGTCGAGTCGTAACATAAGACCTCTACAACATATTCATATTAGGAATTTGATATGAAAAACATCGATAGTGAAATTCAGTTTGTAGAGTTCTTAAAAAATATTAAAAATGACAAAAATGAAAAAAGTTTTATTTGTTCATGATGGCCCTATTTATACCAATGATGATAAATCCATTTTCTATGGCGTACATTATAACGATACGCTAATAGAGCGCTACGCTTACTTTGGAAATTGTGTGAATTTCTTGATGAGAAGTTCCGTAGTAAGTGAAAAAGAAGGGCAAAATTTCTCTATCATCAAGCATCCTGCATTTTCATTTATTGAGGTTCCAAATTTCAAGTCCATAAAAGCTTATTTTAAGAAAAGTGAAGCAACGGCTATTATTAAAAAAGCAATTGATGAACACGATGTAATTATTTTACGCTTACCAAGCGCTATTGGAGCAATTGCATTTGAGTATGCTAGCAGCATCAATAAACCTGTCCTTATAGAAAAGGTAGCTTGCGTCTATGACGCTCTGTGGAATTACGATTGGCGAGGTAGATTAATCGCTAGCCAAAAAATGAAAGATTACCAAGCCATATTACAAAAAGCTTCACATACCATTTATGTAACGGATAAATTTCTGCAAAGTAGATATCCTACTAAAGGAAAATCTATAGGGTGCTCTGATGTTATAGTAAACAACCTTGATGTTTCAATTCTCAATAAAAGGATTCTAAAAATTGCAACTCTTCCAAAACTAGTAACGATTGGAACGGTAGCAGCAATTGATGTTCCTTACAAAGGACAAGCCGATGTTATACAAGCTATTGCAATTTTAAAGAAACAAAACATTCTCTTTCACTATAAAATTGTAGGTCAAGGAGATGCAAGTAGACTGAATAAAATTATTGAGCAATGTCATGTAGGTGATTTAGTGGAAATAATAGGACCATTAAAACAAGAGCAAGTTTTTGATTTTTTGGATACGATAGATTTATATATACAACCTAGCAAACAAGAAGGATTACCAAGGGCAGTTATTGAAGCCATGAGCAGAGCTTGTCCTATTTTAGGATCTAATATCGCTGGAATGCCCGAATTAATTAATAAAAACTCGCTATTTGAGGCGGGGAATGTTTCCGAAATTGTAGAATTTCTGAAACAACTAAACAAAATCACTTTAGAGAAATGGGCAAGAGAAAATTTTTTAAAAGCAGCAACGTTCAAAACAGAAACATTAAATAACAAAAGAGAACAATTTTACAACGAGTTTAAAAAAGATTATAATCTATTATAAAGTAATGAATAAAAAAGTTCTTTTTACCGCCTCCATAGCCAAACATTTATTGCGATTCCATTTGCCCTACTTAAAATGGTTTAAAGAACAAGGCTATGAAGTCCATATAGCTTGCGATGGAGATGAGGAGGTTCCGTTTACAGACAAAAAATGGACGGTTCCCTTCGTAAGAAGTCCATTTTCTATCGGACATATTAAATCCTTCAAAATTTTAAAAGAAATAATTGACCGTGAACAATATAGTTTGGTTCATTGTCATACACCAATGGCAAGCATCGTAACTAGACTTGCTGCCAAAGAAGCTAGAAAAAAAGGAACGAAAGTATTATATACAGCTCATGGTTTCCATTTTTATAATGGAGCTTCTCTATTAAACTGGCTGACCTATTATCCTATAGAAATTTTTACAAGTGTATATGCAGACGCAATCATTACAATTAATAAGGAAGATTATGAGCGTATCAGTAAAAAAGGAAATAAAAAAACAAACTATTTTTTGATTCCAGGTATAGGTGTAGATAAAAAAAGATTTAATGTAGTAAGCAAGGAGGAGAAAAATAAACTTAGAAAAGAAAAAGGCTTTAGTCAACAAGAATTTATAGCCATTTACGCAGCTGAGTTTATTAGCAGAAAGAATCATCAATTTTTAATTGAAGCGATAGCTAATCATAAAAAAGAACTTCCGAACCTTAAAATATTATTTTGTGGTAGAGGTATATTGGAAGATAAGATGAAACTTATGGTAAAAGAAAAAAAATTAGAATCCATAGTTCACTTTATGGGTTTTAGAAATGATGTAGATGAACTCTTTAAAATGTCGGATTTAGGAATTTCCTCAAGTAAACAAGAAGGTCTTGGACTCAATTTAATCGAAGAAATGATGTGTGGTTTACCAATCATAGCTACAAAAGATAGAGGCCATAAAGAAATCGTACATTCAGGGGAAAACGGCTATTTATTTGAACAAGAAAATAAAAAAGAATTTATTAATTATCTTAAGCATTTATACGATAATCCAGAATTGAGAGAAAAAATGGGTAAAAAGGCATTTGCTGTTTCCCATAAATTTGAAATTACCAATTCACTTAAGGAGATGGCTATAATTTATCAAAAATTTCTATAAAGAAAATTATAGTTTTAAGGTATCTCTAAGCTTATTTAACTACTTTATCTAAAATAAAAGTGAAGTTTTATTTTAAATAATCTACCCTAACACCGTAAAACATTTACTTAACAACAACAAAATATAATAAAAACATGGAAACCAAATTTTTAGAAATGATTTCAGAAGTATTTGAATTAGAAGATAAAACTATAGCAATGAAAGATACCTTTCGAGATTATGACGAATGGGACTCCTTAACAAGACTTTCTTTGATTGCTGAAATCGACGATGTGTACGACACAGTCATTGAAGAGGAGTCATTCAAACACCTAACTACCTTAGGTGATCTTTTTACCGAAATTCAAAAAAGAATAAACTCTTAAATTACTATCAAATGGCAACACTATCTTTTAAAAACATAGGTATTTCAGGAATAGCAGCAGCAGTACCAAAAAACACTATTGATAACTATGCCTACACCGAATTCTTTCCAGAAGAAGATGTTGAAGCTATTGTGGACAAAGTAGGGATTAAAGAACGACGATTTGCTCCAGAAGGAATGTGCGCATCTGATTTATGTTTTGCAGCAGCAGAACAATTAATCAGCGACTTACAAATAAACAAAGACGAGATTGATTTGCTAGTTTTTGTATCGCAAACTCCCGATTATCGCATGCCTGCAACATCTATTATTTTACAACATCGTTTGGGTTTAGCGAAGCATACCGCCGCTTTTGATATTAGTTTAGGTTGCTCTGCTTTTATTTACGGTCTTTCTATTGTTTATGGATTAATGCAAAGTGGTGGCTTTCGAAAAGCATTATTGTTGGATGGCGAAACCCGATCTAAAGTATATTCACCAAAAGACAGGAAAACAGCATTTCTTTTTGGAGATGGTGGTGCTGCTGCGATCATCGAACAGAATGAAAAATTCGGCAAAAGTTTTTTCTCTTTAAATTCTGATGGATCAAAATCCGATTTAATAAAAATGGACGCAGGCGGCTATCGCAATCCATCATCGGCAGAAACAACTACAGAAAAAGTAGTGGATGAGTATGGAAATATTAGAACCGACGAGCACGGCTATATGAATGGTGCCGATGTATTTAATTTTGTTTTGAAAGAAATTCCCAAAAACTTTAAATCGGTTTTGGAACAATCCAATAATACGAATGAATCTATTGATTTTAATATCTTTCATCAGGCCAACGATTATATGAACAATTACTTGGCAAAGAAATTAAAATTAGACGAAGAAAAAGTACCTTCAAGCATAGCTGAGTTTGGGAATACCTCATCAGTATCAATTCCACTAACTATCGTGAGTCAACTACAAAATCAATTGCAAGGTCCAAAAAAGCTAATGTTATGCGGTTTTGGAGTAGGAATGTCTTGGGCTACCGCTCAAGTCAACTTAGTAGATTGTAAAATCAGTAATATAGTAGAAATCTAATGAACAATAACCCTTTTAGTCTTTCGGGAAAAAAGCTCGTAATTACTGGTGCTTCATCAGGTATTGGTCAACAATGCGCGATTACGGCAAATGCTTTAGGAGCATTCGTAATTCTCATCGGACGTTCGCAAGAACGGTTAGAAAAAACAGCTCTCCTTTTAAGTAATATGGATTATTTGGTACTGGCAACTGACATTACTGACTATGACAATACTACGACTCGTCTAGAAGAATTAATTAGAAATCTGAAAATTGACGGCATCATTCACGCAGCAGGAATTTCTACTACTTTACCCCTACGCAACATTACGCCACAAAAACTACAACCCTTTTTTGAGACCAATGTTTTTGCAGCAATAAACATTACCAAGTTGTTAACAAAAGCAAAGTTTGCCAATCCACAAGGAATGAGTATTGTATTTATTTCTTCTGTTATGGGAATAGTTGGTGAATTAGGAAAAACCACCTATAGTTTAACAAAGGGTGCACTTGTGGCAGGAGCAAAATCATTAGCGCTGGAATTGGCCAATAAAAAAGTTAGAGTGAATTGCGTATTACCAGGAGTAATCGAAACGCCAATGAGTGCAAATGCTGTTTATTCACAAGATGAGGAAGCGTATGACAAAATAAAAATTTCTCATCCTCTTGGAATAGGAAAACCCGAAGATGTAGCAAATGCCTGTGCTTTTTTAGTTAGTGATGGCTCACGATGGATCACAGGAACTAATTTAGTAGTTGACGGTGGCTATACAGCAAGATAAAAAATATTAAATCAACCTTTTAAAAGCGAAAGCAATAGTCTCTCCACTACATCAAATGCTTATAAAAATCCAAGCAGTAACAAACGAACATTTTAAGGCCAATACCTATATTATAAAAAGCAGCACCAGTGAAAGTGCCTGTTACTTAGTTGATATAGGAAACTATGATGGTGTAATGGATGTATTGGAAAAAAATCACTACATAAAAGGTGTTTTTTTGACTCATGCACATTATGATCATATTTGCGGAATCAATGAAATCGTAAATCAATTCCCTGACTGTACCATTTTTTGTTCGAAATATACAAAGGAAGCATTACAAGACAGTAAGGTGAATTTATCTTTTTATCATAATACTCCCGTTACTTATAAGGGAAACAATATAAAAATTCTCACTGAAGAAGATTCTATTGACCTATTTATCAATGTTAAACTTACAGCATTGGAAACTCCTGGCCACAATGAAGGAAGCCTAACCTTCAAAATTGAGCAAGCTATTTTTTCAGGCGATTCCTTAATTCCAGAAACAGCTGTAATTACCAAATTAAAAAGTGGTAATAAAGCAGATGCACAAAAGAGCATTATAAAAATACAGCAGAATACTAGAGAACATGATGTTATCTATCCAGGACATGGAAAATCTTTTGAGGCTACTAAAATAAATTGGAACTTTTATCTATAATTTTTTAAGTCATTGTTAAAAGACCAAGACCATTTGTAGTTAAAACTATTTAGTAAAAACCAATCTCCATTCTAAAGTAAAATATTCGCATAAAAAGTAAACACTACTTTTTTTGCTAATGACAAATTTTATTTTCAAAAAAACAAACACAGTAAGATGAAAAACATAATTATTATTGGTTGTGGCTCCCATGCCTCGGAACTTGTTGATTATATCGAATATATAAATAAACATTCTAACATAAAGCAATTCAATATAAAGGGCATGATTGATAATATTAATACTCATTATCTACATTATAATTACAAATATGAATTTATAGGAAATATAGATGATCATCTAATTGATTTTGAAGCTTATTATCTACTTGGGATAGGAAATATTTCTATTAGAAATAAGGTTTTGGAAGAATTTAGATCTAAAAACGCAAAATTCACAGGAATCATACACCCAACCGCACTAATTTCAAATTCTGCAGAAATTGGGGAAGGTACTATCATATCTCACAATGTTTCTGTAGGGCCAAAAGCAAAAATTGGCTCTTTTAATGTTATTAATTCTAGATGCACAATAGGCCATGATACTATGATCGGTGATAGTAATTTCCTAAGTCCTCAAGTAGTACTAGGTGGATATGCAAAAATTGGAAATTTAAATTTTTTAGGCACCAACAGTTGTTTACTCCCTGAAATTGAAATTGAAAATAATAATAAAATAATGGCAGGTATGACTATCACCAGTAAAGTAAATAGCGGTGAAACGGTATTCTTTAGGTATAAAGAAAAGCTTACTATTAGACAGTAAAACTTTTAAATACACAAACGAAAAGAAATTAAAAATAGTAAACCATTTAATTTTTTTTTTCACCCTCCCTAACTTCAAATATTCATCAACGTCAATAGAAGTCAAACAAACTACCTTGATTGACAACAAGTCTGATTTATTCTAAAATTTATGAAAAAAACGGTAACGAATAGTCTCTATTTTATCTTAAAAAGAGCATTTGATTTACTATTATCACTAATAGGAATAATAGTAATTTCTCCACTATTTTTGATTATTATACTTATCCTTAGATTTACGGGCGAGGGCGAGATTTTCTACCTGCAAGAGCGCATGGGGCTTGACCAAAAGCCTTTTTATATTTACAAATTTGCTACAATGCTTAAAAACAGTGCAAACGTGGGCAATAAAACCCTAACGGTAAGAAATGACCCCAGAATCACAAAGGTGGGGCAGTTTTTAAGAATGACTAAAATTAATGAATTGCCGCAAATCTTAAACGTAATCAAAGGAGATATGTCCCTAGTAGGTCCAAGGCCATTACTTTCAAAAAGTTTTGAAAAATATACACCAGAAGTACAAAGAGTTATTTATAAAAACAGACCTGGAATCACAGGACTTGGTTCTTTAGTTTTTAGGGATGAAGAGTTATTGGTGACACTATATAAGCAGCAAGGAAAAGATCCTAAAAAATATTACAAAATTTACATTTTTCCGCACAAAGGAGCGCTTGAACTATGGTATCATAACAACAGCTCTGTAATAACAGACCTCAAAATACTTTTTTTAACATTTTGGTCATTGGTCAATCCAAGAACTCAATTAGTGTACAAAATATTAAAAAATCTACCAATAAAGCCAACTTCATTAACTGTTGCAGGTATTAAGAATTTATAAAGTCAAAATAATCAACTACTACCATTAAAAAATATGTCAAATATTTATTGGCATCATAACTTACTACTTATCAATGTGGGCCTATTAAAAAACAAAAACTTTAAAATGTTTGCAGTTTACAGTACAATAGGAATTATACTCCTTTTAGTTTGTTCTACAAGCTATGTACCCAGAAAATTAATTAATTCTATAGAAAAAACATATAATCCTATTGCTTTGCATAAACTGGACACTACCAAGTCCTATTATGTATACGTGCTAGGTGCAGGTGCGTCTGCAGACAATAGATTACCACCCTCTATGAATTTGAGCTCCACTACACTTGCTCGCTTGGTAGAAGGAATAAGAATATACAATAATTTGCCTCATGTCATTTTGGTTACCTCGGCAGCTATGAAAGGGGTACGAATCAGTCAGGCAGAGATAAGTAAAGAAGCAGCAGTTTCACTTGGGGTAAAAAGACAAAACATCTTAATGTTAGAAACGCCCACCTCCACTTTGGAGGAAGCCATAGCCTTCAAGTACAAATTTGGCACCAATAAAAACCTAATTCTAGTTACAAGTGCCTTACATATGCCTAGAGCTGTTGAAATATTTTCTGATCAAGGTATTAAAGTAATACCCGCACCTACTGACTATTTATATAAAGAGGATGGCTCTAGACACTGTGGTATAACATTTCCATCTTTTGCCTCTATCGATTTATTGAACAGTTATCAAACTACGGTGGTCAAACAGTTGTATTATAAATGGTTTAAAAAACCTAAGACACTATATCCTACTAACTAGTTTTAGTACAAAAAACAAAGTACACTTTCAATTCACAATTTTCAATTCACAATTTATGATCCCATTATCAGTGCCTTTCCTAAACGGAAACGAGTGGAAATACGTAAAAGATTGCCTAGATACCGGCTGGATTTCCTCTGCTGGTTCCTACGTCAATCTATTTGAACAACAAGTAGCAGATTATGCTGGAGCTAAATACGGAATAGCTTGTATGAATGGAACCGTTGGCTTACACATCGCTCAAATTCTTTCTGGTGTAACAACTGACGACCATGTTATTGCGCCCAACATCACTTTTATTGCCACATTAAATGCAATCAAATACACTGGAGCGACACCTATCTTAATTGATGTAGATCCCAAAAGTTGGCAAATGGATTTGGATCTTTTAGATGCTTATTTAAGGGACAATACAATTGAAAAAGAAGTAGAGGGTATATCGTATTCATTTCATAAATCTACTAACAAACGTATTAAAGCAATTATGCCTGTTCACGTTCTAGGAAACATTGGTGATATGAATCGTTTACAAGAAATTGCCACTACTTTTCACCTTGACATCATTGAAGACAGCACAGAGGCTCTTGGAACATTATTCCAAGGAAAACATGCTGGAAGTTTTGGAAAATATGGCGTTTTTAGTTTCAACGGTAACAAAATTATCTCTACTGGTGGTGGTGGTGTAATTGTTACAGACGATGAAGAACTTGCAAAAAAAGCAAAACATTTAACAACGCAAGCAAAAGCTAGTGCGATGGAATACCTTCATGACGAAATAGGCTATAATTATAGATTAGTAAATGTTTTAGCAGCAATTGGTGTTGCCCAAATGGAAGAATTCCCAACACTTCTAGACAATAAAAAGAGGATGGACAGCTATTACCGTTCTCAGCTTTCGGCAGTTGGTGATATAGAATTTCAATATGTTTCTCCTGAAGTGGAAGCCAATTGCTGGTTATTTACTTTTAAAACGAAACACATGAGGGAACTTTTAGCCTACCTCAACGACAACGGAGTGCAATCGCGTCCTTTTTGGGTACCGATGAATCAATTAGAAATGTTCAAGGAAGACATTTACGTTTCTATAGATGACCATTCTAATCAAGTTTATCAAACTTCTATCAGTATTCCTAGCTCTGCAGGAATCACACCAACAGAAATGGAAACGGTAGTAAAAACGATTAAAGCATTTTATGCAACACTCTAAATTTTATAAAAATGAACATCATAGACATTCCAGAATTTATTAAAGAATACATTACCAAAAGAACAACAAGCTTATTCGCTCCAGATATTGAAAAATATAGCCAGCAATTAACTGAAAAAATTAAAGGAAAAAATGTCCTTGTTATTGGAGGTGCTGGTACAATTGGTTCTTCCTACATTAAAGCGGTTTTGGCTTTCAAACCAGCAAAATTAGTTGTTGTAGACACTAATGAAAATGGATTAACGGAATTAACACGGGATTTAAGAAGTGCTTCAAATCAGTTTGTTCCTGAAGAATATATTACCTATCCGATGAGTTTTGGTGATCCCGTTTTCGAAAAAATGTTTCTAACACACAGTCCATTTCACATTGTTGCAAATTTTGCAGCACACAAACATGTGCGTAGTGAAAAAGATCAATTTTCGATTGAAGCAATGATTGAAAATAATGTTTTTAAAGCAAAAGCCTTTTTAGATTTATTACTAAAACATAAACCAGAACATTTTTTCTGTGTGTCTACTGACAAGGCTGCCAATCCTGTAAATGTTATGGGGGCTTCAAAAAAATTAATGGAAGAAGTAATTATGGCTTACAGTTCAGAGATACAAATTACAACTGCTCGTTTTGCAAATGTCGCCTTTTCAAACGGTTCCTTATTGGCCGGTTACATAGAACGTTTGTTTAAAAAACAACCTATCTCCTGCCCTGCCGACATCAAACGATTTTTTGTATCACCCGAAGAAAGCGGTCAAATCTGTATGCTTGCATGTATGTTAGGTCAAAGTGGAGAAATCTTTTTTCCAAAATTAGAAGAAGAAGAACAAGTGTATTTCAAAACTATAACCCAGGATTTTTTCAAAGCATCCAATCGTGAAATAAAACTATGTAATTCTGATCAAGAAGCGCGAGAAAAGTCGCTATCATTAACAGAATCCGATCCTTATCCAGTGTATTTCTTTAGTTCAGATACATCAGGAGAAAAACTATATGAAGAATTTTTCACCGATGCTGATGAAGTTAATTTACTTCAATTTGAAAGTTTGGGAGTGATAAAAAATGCTCGAAAACTTCCTGTCGAAGAAATTGAAATGTGTTTAAATGATTTGCAGCAACTTATGAATTCAGGCAATTATGACAAACAAACTATAGTACAAAACTTAAAAAAATACCTACCTGATTTTGAGCATATTGAAACAGGTAAGAGTTTAGACCAAAAAATGTAGAAGTATGTATTTAATATTCAAACGTTCGTGCGACATTGCCCTTTCATCCCTTTTAATAGTTATTTTTTCTCCCTTATTAATACCGATAATTATTGGTTTAAGACTAACTGGAGAAGGTTATATTTTTTATAAACAGGAGCGAGTTGGTTTTAAAAATAAAAATTTCGCTATTCTCAAATTTGCAACGATGTTGAAAAACAGTCCAAATATGACTGGAGGAGTTCTTACAACAAAAAAAGACCCTAGAATTACGCCAATGGGCGGATTTTTACGAAAAAGTAAGATCAATGAATTACCACAGCTATTTAATATTTTCCTAGGAGACATGAGCTTTGTTGGACCACGCCCTTTAATGGATGTGAGCTTTAAAACTTATTCTATACAGATTCAAAAAGAAATATACAATGTTAAACCTGGTCTTACAGGCATTGGTTCTATAGTTTTTAGAGATGAAGAAGAATTAATAACAGATGCGAAAACTAGAGGAGAAGATATTTGGGATTTTTACGCTAACAAAATATATCCTTTCAAAGGCGATTTAGAAATTTGGTATCTGTCTCATCATAGCTTTCTTGTTGACTTAAAAATAATGCTAGTTACAGCATGGGTTATTCTTAATTCTGATAGTCATCTGGTTTACAAAACATTTAAAACACTACCAAAAAGAAAATTTTAATTACTAAAAAATAAAAATATGTGTGGAATTGTTGGATATATTGGATATAGAGAAGCTTATCCTATTATTATAAAAGGATTAAAACGTTTAGAATACAGAGGCTATGATAGTGCAGGAATACTACTTTATGATGGAACAGACTTAAAAGTTTCGAAAACCAAAGGCAAAGTTGCCAATTTAGAAGCAAAATCTTCGGATGAAATTACATTTAACGGTACTATTGGAATGGGGCACACCCGTTGGGCGACACACGGAGTTCCAAACGATTTAAATTCGCATCCACATGTTTCTAATTCAGGCGAATTAACCATTATTCACAACGGAATTATTGAGAATTATGCACCATTAAAGAAAGAATTAATTAACAGAGGATATGTTTTTTCATCAGATACTGATTCTGAAGTTTTGATTAATCTTATTGAAGATGTTCAGAAAAAGGATAAATTAAAATTAGGCAAGGCAGTTCAAGTTGCTTTAAATCAAGTTGTGGGAGCTTATGCCATTTGTGTATTTGATAAAAAAAAACCAAATGAGATTATTGTAGCACGATTAGGAAGTCCTCTTGCAATTGGAGTCGGTGAAGGTGAATTTTTTATAGCGTCTGATGCATCACCATTTCTAGAATACACTTCAAATGCAATTTATTTAGAAGATGAAGAAATGGCTATTGTTCGTTTGCATAAACCTTTGAAAATTAGAAAAATAAAAGACGATTCATTAGTAGATCCCTACATACAGGAATTACAAATGAATTTGGAACAAATAGAAAAAGGGGGTTATGATCACTTTATGCTAAAAGAAATATATGAACAACCAAATGTAATCAAAGATACTTACAGAGGAAGACTTCATGCCAACAATGGAATTATCCAAATGGCAGGAATTGAAGATAATCTTGAAAAATTTCTCAATGCGAAGAGAATTTTAATTATTGCCTGTGGAACTTCATGGCACGCGGGATTAGTAGCGGAATATATTATAGAAGAATTTGCTAGAATTTCAGTTGAAGTTGAATATGCTTCCGAATTTAGATACAGAAATCCAATTATAACGAATAAAGATGTCGTAATTGCTATTTCTCAATCTGGTGAAACAGCGGATACATTGGCCGCAATTAAGTTAGCTAAGGAAAATGGCGCATTTGTATTTGGAGTTTGTAATGTTGTTGGATCATCGATTTCACGAGAAACGCACGCTGGAGCTTATACACATGCTGGACCAGAAATTGGAGTTGCCTCTACAAAAGCATTTACGACACAAATAACTGTTTTAACAATGATTGCACTTCGTTTGGCAAAGGCTAAAGGAACAATGTCTAACACAGACTTCCATAGACATTTGCGAGAATTAGAATTAATTCCGGAAAAGGTAACCGAAACATTGGCACTAAGTGAGGTAATAGCCAAAGAGATTGCTGCTATTTACAAAGAGGTGCCCAATTGCTTGTATCTTGGAAGAGGTTATAACTTCCCCGTAGCCTTAGAGGGAGCATTAAAATTAAAAGAGATATCCTATATCCATGCAGAAGGGTATCCAGCAGCCGAAATGAAACATGGTCCAATTGCACTGATTGATGAAAAAATGCCCGTTGTTGTTATAGCGCCTAAACAAGGTCACTACGATAAAGTGGTTAGTAATATTCAAGAAATTAAGTCAAGAAGTGGAAAAATTATTGCGGTAGTATCCAAAGGCGATACTCAAGTAAAAGAGCTTGCCGATCATTTTATTGAAATACCAGAAACTTTAGATGCCTTTACTCCTCTGTTAACAACAATACCATTACAATTATTGTCATACCATATTGCTGTTATGAGAGGATGCAATGTAGACCAGCCTCGAAATTTAGCAAAATCAGTTACAGTAGAATAAATATTAATATACTAACCGCAATACTAGAATATAGGTTTATAAATAAGGCGGTCTTGCCGCCTTAATCTTTCTCCTAATAAAGCTGGACTATTATTAAAAATTAATGCCGTTTATTACTTTAGCTAGACTAAAATTAAACTACCCAGATTTAGATAGAATATGGAACTAATAATCAAATTTTGAAACCTTATATCAACTTAAAGTCTCAAAAAAAAAGCAGTCATAATTTCAATTATGACTGCTTTTTTTATTTAAATTTTCAAGGCTATACCAAAAACTGAATATATATATTATCACATTACTACCAAAATAATGATAGCTACTATTTTTACTCTACATAGGAAAAAACAATGTGATTTCTGTACCCTTATTTTCTGTAGAAGTGATGCTAAAAACTCCTTTTGATTTTTTTAGGATTGTCTTACTCAGAAAAAGACCTAGTCCCAATCCTTGCTGTTCTCTTATTTCACGATTAAATTGTTTCCCAGCATCAATTTTTTTTAATTCATCTTCACTAAATCCAATTCCGGAGTCTTGTATTACCACCTTATAATATCTATCTTCAAACGGCACCCCTGTAACCACAACAGTACTTCTAAAAGAGAATTTTAGTGCATTTTCAATCAATTCAAAAAGGATAAAATCTAAATATTTTTGACTAATTTTTATATCAGCTTCTTTAATTTTAAAAACAATCCTTTCCTCCGAATCTTCATATAATCTCTGAATTTCCACTTTCACTTTAGAAATTGATTTTACTATTTTACTTTCTGAATTTTCTAAAAATTCAAGTTCATTATCAATAAAATTCTGATATAGAAATAAGTTGCTCATCGTTCTATTTAACCGATCACCAGATAATTTAATAATATCATGCAATTCATTAATTTTCTCTTTATTAAAATCACGTCGGTCGTCTCTTAAAATATTGATAATTGGTAAAATACCATTAAGAGCAGTATTGATTTCATGCACTAAATATTTTTTTTCACCAACGTATAAATTATTATAATTTGTTTTTATTTTTTTAAATCTATCAATTTTTGTTTCTACAAGATTTATTAAAACACTAATAACAAAAGGTTTATTCAAGAAATCATCTGCCCCCATAAGCAAGCACTTTCGCATTAAATTATATTCCTTTTTTGCCGTTAAAAAGATAAAGGGAACAGCAGACAAAGATTTGACCTCTTTTACTGTTTCATGAAACAAGAACCCGTCCATTACAGGCATCATTATATCACAAATTATTAAATCCGGTATCCAATTATCTAATAAATCCAATGCTTCTTGTCCATTAGACACAGAGACAACATCATAATTCTTAATAGAAAAAACTTCATGTATCGTTTCTCTAAGTGTCAAGTCATCATCAATTAGAAGAATTTTATTTTTAATCATAATTACATGTAATGTTATTTTTATTTTTAGCTCCCTTTTTACTAGAACCTTTTCCATATATTCGTTTGAGTTTTTTTATCTCATAGTAAATATACTAACCCATTAATATATTTATATTCAAAAAAAGGCTCTTTACATGACCTATACCATTGCTGCATTTTATGAGACATTTCTACCATAAGATTAACTTGGTAAAGATCCTTCATCTCACTAGTAATGATAAGTAAATACCCGAGCATATCTTATCTCTCCTGTCTAAATAATCTAAAAAAAAATGTAAGATGAAATTATAATATATATTATAATTTGAGGTGCCCTATACATTTGCTTATTCTATTACAGTTTATCTCAAAAACGACTCTCTATTTTAAAATTTACAATAAGTTTATCCGTTAAAATTGTAAAAATTTCAAAATAAAAGGTTGCTTATAACATCAAAAGAAGCCCGATTAGAGCATAGTATTGAACTTTAAATTTCCCACGTTTTATAAAGATAATTAAGCGATATATTGTAATATAATTTTTACTTACTTAAAAGTATTTATTTCAAATCTAACTAACTTAGTTAGTACGATATAATTAAAAAAAAATAGCTATAATTTAAAATTATAATGATTAAATTCGTACTATGAAATTAAAAAAAAAAATAGTATTAATTGAAGATGACTTAGCATTGGGTGCTTCTATTGCAGAGATATTAAATTTAAATAGTTTTGAAGTGAAATGGTTTAAAGATGGAGCAGAAGCAGTCCTTTATTTTAAAAACAAAACCTGTGATATTATTATTAGCGATTTTATGATGCCCAATATGAATGGAGAAGAGTTGTTTTTAAAAATTCAGCGTGAAATTAAACTAGACTCTATTCCTTTTATCATAATTACAGCTAACATTGATGAGGTGGTAAAATATAGACAATTAGAGAATGGTGTCAATGATTATATAACGAAACCTTTTAAGACAAAAGAACTAATATTAAAAATCAAAAACATATTAGCTTTCAAACAAAATATCATCAAAAAATTATCCCCTGACCCATTTTCCAAAGTGACAATAAAATTATCTGAAAAAGATTTTATTACATCCTTAAATGATGTCCTTGTAAAAACCATGAAGTCAAAAGTTTACACTACTGAATTATCAACAGCACTTTTCATGAGTAAATCAACAATTGACAAAAAAATAAGAAAACATACTAATAAAAACACAACTCAATACGTACGAGAGTTTAAGCTAGAATATGCTATAAAACTTATTAATCTGGGTGAAAAGAATATTCAGTTTCTAGCCGATGAAACAGGTTTTAATTCCTTCTCTTATTTTTCTACAAGTTTCAGATCATATACTGAAATGTCTCCTCGAGAATACATCAAATCATTAAAAGTTTAAAAGAATGCTTTTTTAATTTATTTTTGAGATTTAAAAATAAAAAAAAACTATTTAATTAAATCCTATTTTGCAAATAAATCATGGCTTATTTTTATAATTTAAGGCTACATTCTTTCAATTAAATTTTAAGCAATCAGCATAAGGTTGCATCAATCACTAGATTTCACTGTTTAAAAATAAACAGTCATTAAGGTATTACACTGAAAAAATATTAGACTCTATAACCTGCTTGAGTTCTTCAAAGGTAAATGGCTTGCGAACATATCCTTTTACATTAAACTCCGTGTTAATTAACTCGTAATCCAGATTTATCATTGCCGTCATTAATATTACCGGAATATGTGCATAATCTGAACACTTATGTTGCTCGAGAAAACCATATCCGTCAAGTTTTGGCATCATTAAGTCACAGAAAATTAATTCTGGCTCTTCATTTTGGACCTTTTCTAATCCATCTACTCCGTCAATTGCTTCAACAATTTCGTGCCCCAGTATCAAAAGGAATTCAGAAACTAATGTTCTTATTTCCATATCGTCTTCAATAATCAGAATTTTAGCCATTGTAAGTATTTATTACAATTTAATAAAAAAAAATATCTAAATTATAAAATTTAAACTTCAAAACAACTTATTTAGGTAATAAATTTTAATATTTGTTTAGCCTATAAAAAGCGATATGTTTTATTTTCATTTTAAAGAAACTGCATTTTCTAAAATTCATTAAACAAAAGGTGCACCATTTATTACCTTTTTTAAAGAAAAGATTTTTTTTATTTCAGCTTCGGAAATTGTAAGGTGATTTTAGTACCTTTTCCCAACTTACTTTCTAACGTTATTAAACCTGAGTTTCTTTCTGTAAAAATTTTAACTATATAAAGCCCCAAACCTGTTCCTGGGATGCCATTTGTATTACTAGCTCTAAAAAAAGTATTAAATAATTTACGTTGGTCTTCTTCAGGAATTCCAATACCAAAGTCAATAATTTCTACAGTAATTGAAGATTCTAATTCAAACAGATTAAAAACCACATTTACAGACCCTTTAGAATATTTAAAAGCATTATTCAATAAATTAATGAGACTATATTCCATAAGTTTTTGATCAGCAAAAACATCGAAATTATCACCTATAAATGAGGTTGTTATATTTATTCCTTTTTTTTGATTAACATCACATAATTCAAAAACATCAAAACAAATTTGCTTTAAATCAAACCTGATAGGGTGATAATTAGTTTTCCCTAAGTCATCTTTCGAAATAACTAGAACGGTATCCATTAATTCAACAAGACGATCAATTTCCCCTAAAATAGTATTTATTCTCTTTTCTAAAAGTGTCTTGTTTTCTATTTTCTGACTCGCAAGGTAGATTTCGATTAACTCAGCACTTGCTCGTATGGTCGTCATAGGAGTCCTGAATTCGTGTGAAATGGTAGAAACTAAGTTTGACTTTAAATCGTTCAATTCTCGTTCTTTTTGCATTGCAATTTCCACTTTTGCTTCTGCAACTTTTCTAGCTGTAATATCCCTAGTAGCAGAATGGAAACTATTAGCCCCAGAATCTTCTATTACCAAATTGGCTTTAATTTCACACCAAATATACAGCCCTTTTTTATTTATAAATCGAACTTCCACTGCCGTATCTTGTTTTCCTGCTATAAAATTCACTATGCTTCTTTGTAATCTTACTAAATCTTCAGGGTGTACAAAATAATCAGGAGATAATCCAACTAAATCTTCAGGAACGTAGCCTAGTATATAATTTATCGATGGTGAAACATATTGAAATTTACCATCCAGACTGTGTGAGCAGACCAAGTCAACCATGTTATCTGCTAGAACACGGTACCTATTTTTAGCTTCGTCCAGCTGCATAATCTTTATTTTATTATTTTCTTCTACTAATAACTTATTTGCTTGTCCTAATTCTTTTTTTATAGTAATATCGATAAAGTGGCAAATAAAGTGGATTAATTCCCCACAACTATTTTTTATTAGTGAAACAGATAAATGTATCCAAATACTACTTCCATTTTTATGAATGTATTTTTTTTCTCTACTTAAAGTAGATATAAATCCTGATGTTAGTAATTCTAAATTAGCCTGATCTATCTCTACCTCATCCGGATGTATAAGATCTGAAAATGTTCGCACTTTAAATTCTTCTTCTGTATATCCAAATATTTCTTCCATTTGGTTGTTTACTACCAACCAACCGCCTTTTAGTCCAACAATAGCTATACCAACTGGTGAATTAACAAATGCTCCTTTGAACTGCTCTTCACTTTGTGTTAATTCGTCTTTCAGCTTTTTTTCGTAAGTGATGTCTTGCTGCGCACCAATCGCACGAATGGCTTTACCATTAACATCTCTTAGAATTACTGCTTTATCTTTTACCCAAGCATAAGTGTTGTCAGATTTTAAATAGCGGTACTCATCAGACCATGTAGTCGCTCCTTCGCCAAAGGCCTTTTCAATATTATAAGCTACATAATCTATATCTTCAGGATGCACAAATTCAATACTTTCTGAAATATGTAAAGTACTATCCTCAAATTTGTGTCCAAATAAAGTAGGGCCTGTTCCTCCAAAAAAGACTTTTCCAGTTAGAAGGTCCCAGTCCCACATAGCATCTGAGGTAGCTTTACTGGCATGCTCAAATCTTTCGACACTTATTTTTAAAGCATCTTCTGCCGCTTTTAGCGACGTTATATCATTAAAGGAACATATTATATAAATCAATTCCTTATTATCTCCAAATACAGGTATTGCATTGACCAACAACCAAACCAAATCATTCGTCATAGGACGATGAACCCCCATAATAATATTATATAATGGTTTTAATAGTTTAATAGCTTGTGGAACTGGATGATCCTCAGATATAAAATCGGTCCCATCCAAGTGTATTACACGCCAGTCTTTATCGAAGGAAGTTTTACCCTGCAATTGGTCTTGCGTAAGGCCCAACATTTGACAAGCAGCATCATTGTTTTCCAATATTTCCGATTGTGCCCCTTGAACCATAATTCCAAATCCAGCATTCTTAATAATATTACTGGTTAGTTGTTTACTTTTAAGTAATTCCAATTGAGCATTTTTACTTTCGGTAATATCTACTGCAAAACCAATTAACACATCAAATGTTCCATCTTTATGAAACAAAGGGACTATTTTTCGACTATGAAAGGTTTTTTCCCCAAGCTTGTTATAGATTACTTCTTCCCATAGTGTTGGTTGTTTTGTCAATATTGCTTCTTCATACTTAATCGTTCGATTTATTGCAAATGTATCTTCTCGATTCGTTTTTTTTGCATATTCGAAGTCGTTTTTTCCAACAATAAATTTTCGTAGTTCTTCATTTATAATAGAACTAGGATTTACATACACATACCTAAAATCATTATCCAATACCGTTACTTGAGAAGGGATTCCATTTATAATTTTTTCGTAAAATTGTTTTTGCTGAACTAGTTTATTTTGACTTTCTACATATTCCGTTATATCTCTTGAGGCGCCAATAAAGAAGGTGCCTTTACTATTTACTAGTAAATCTATCTTGCAAGAAAACCACATATAATGACCATCCTTATGCCTGATTCTGTATGCATGCTCATTTATCTCATTTTTTTTTTGTCGCACCATATTTAAAAACTCCGAACAGGAGTCAAGGTCGTCTGGATGGATAAATTTATTATAACTACTTCCCAAAATATCATCATTCGAATAACCAATTGAACTGTTCCAGTTTTTCGATACATAAATGACATTTCCTTCTAAATCAAATTGATAAAAAACCTCCAATGAATTTTTGATAAGCAAATCAAAATTATTTCCCTTTTGATGCAACATGTCCTGTAACCTTTGATTTTCAAGATGCAACTGCAGTAAGGATTCTATTTGAAAGATGGTCTGGTTTATCGTTTTTAATTCAATTGAAGAAAGTTGTTTTGCCTCTTTATGTAAAATACATACTGTTCCTGGAACTAAACTTCCTGGCACTTTTATAGGAAATCCAGCAAAAAAATTAAAGGAATTATTGAAATCAATTGATTGAAATTTTAAATCATTTGGAAGATCTGACACTATTAAAAATTCATTACCATCAACAAGCTGCTGAAAACAAATAATATCAATTGGATTAGTTAAAGAATCTAAACCAATTTTAGATTTTATAGAATGCCCTTCAATGCCTGCTAGTGTAATAAAAGCATTTTCAATATCGCACATTTCTGACACAAATAATAACATCCTATCAAAATCATTATTTAATCCTAATAAAGTTAAATCAATAGAATTTGCTAAATTATTTTTATTTGAAAATGCAGTATTCATTTAAATTGATTTTATTTTTTAGTAAATAGTATATTGCGGCAAGATAACTTTTGTTTACATAATAAACATCTTAATCATAAGCTTAAAAAAAAATTATAGGTTTATTATTTTAACTAATAGGTACAATCAACACAAAAACGAAATTCATTTTATATTTTTGACACAAGATTTGGGGAATTTCTTGTTATACAGCTTAGTGTAATTTATTTTAACGATAAATTAAAGGTCTTTTTTGTAGGATATCAAAGGCTACTAGCTGTATATACAAGATGCTTAAAGTTATACTCTATGAATACCTTTAATTTAATCTACAACAAACTTATAGAAATCGAGAAGAATAATGAAAATTTTTCATTGACCGAAAAAACGCTAGTAATTACAGTAAAAAACAGTACCACAACAATTGATTTGAATAAGATTACTAACGTTAGAATAACCAAATTTAGAGTGTTGTTTTTTAATTATTTATTAGTGATTTTTATTTTAATATTCTATTTCTTTTTAAACACATTCACAGAAATTATTTCCACTTTACCTTTTTCGGCCAACGCAATATGTATGATTGCAATTTCGAGTTCTCTTTTTGTAAAAAAATATTCACATTCAGTCTTAATCAACACCATTGATTTGAACTATCTAAAAGTTAAAATAAGTACTAACTGTTAATAAAAAGTAGTATTATTTAATGATAAAGCTGGGTTAGCGTCCTTCTATCAATCAGAGTAATTAAAAAATCTAGCTGCAAATTTCTCATAAAAACCATATATGCAGTAGGATATGATACTTCTATAGTTATGTCAGTAAGTGAAGACGAAAGCCTCGGTGAAGCTCTAGCAGTTACTATCATATTATCCGAATCGGCAAAATTTAAACTCCTACCCTTTTTATTCATCTTATGTACTTTTAACAATTAAAAACATGAAAAACAATCAAACTTCAGATTCTAAAGAAAAATTAGAAAAACATAATACAACGTTAGAAACTTGGAAGAAACGAAAGTTAAGCGATATCAATTTAATTCCTTTTGAAACAGCTTGTACTTATCTAATTATTCCACATTCAATTAACAACATACCTAATATTACTAAACCTATCACAATCTTTAATAATAACGATAGTATAAGCATTCGACTAATCGATATTCCCAATCAATTCGATGAAATAAATGATCAAGACCAATTAACAACTAATTTATAAATCTATATAAACCAATTTGACGACTTACATTTTATAGTACAAATGCCAACTTTTCGGATTTTCGTTTTAAAGAAATGGTCTAAGACGATAAGTTGCCAATTCCAGTTTAAAGTGATGCCTAATTTTAGAGCAAAATGACCTCCTCCATTTTTTATTTAAAACTACTTTTTTTCATCTGTTAATTAGTATTCAAATATAATTAAAAATATTACCCTTTATTTATACCTCTTTTCGGATCAAGCGCAAAACCTGTGGAGCGATAAAAATTAGGCATAAATATTAGTTAGCCTAAAAAGAAAGAATTCCACATTTCGAACACCT
>NZ_JASMRH010000018.1:0-91849 GCF_041431385.1 Flavobacterium sp. Arc2
TCCGAGAAAAAGATTTAATTTTGAAACACCAAATTATATGTTTAACCAAAAAGTTGCATTAGTAACTTGAATCCAGCTATATAAAAAGCTGTCGCCATTTATATGATATATTTTCACCCTTTGTATGAGCGCATTCTTTTCCGTCAAATAATATATATTTTATTGGTTTTGCGATTTCGTTGCCTACGTAAAAAGCATTAAAATCTTTTTCTAAGCTTTTTAAATTTTGTGAATATATAAAACTTACGTTTAATAATAATAGTGTGTAGATAATTGTTTTCATAATTAATTACAATTTGAGGGGCCGTTATAAAAATCATCTCTGATTAATACCTCAATTAATTTTCAGTAATAAATATAGCGTTTATAACGGGACTCTTTTATACAACTACTTATTATTACTTTCATTCTAGGTTTGAACAAACAACATTTTTACGCGTTTCTATTTTTTAATGATCCGCGTTGCAAATGCTAGGTTTTGTAGTATCAATTTAGATAGGTACTCGCCGTAGGCAAGCACCAGAACGAGAAAACAAACGAGTTCCAGCGAGAGTAAAAGAATAGTACTAATGCAAATATTTTTATATTTATTTTTATGTTATTTTATAATTAAAGCCAACCAATGAAAGCTCATCAATATGGGCTTTCGTTGGTTAAAATATCACAAAATTAGCGATAGACTTTTATATCCTTGACTATTTTATTTCCGTAAAAAGTCCGCTCATCACTAGTAAATAGATAACCATTTTTATTTTCATATATCTCTACTGTAGATTTAGGAATTTCTTCCTGCCAATAGATCGATAAAACAATTGTTCTATTAGTATAAGTGGCTCCCTTTTTTAGAAAATAGAAATCTGTACTAATTACTGAATATTTTTTTCTAAAAGGAGTAATATGCCATGATTGCGTTGGTTGTATTTTTAAATCCGTTAACAATCTAGAAAAAGGTTTTCCTATATAGTTCGCTTTTTTTAATTCAAAATTAGTTTTTAAATACTGCAAAGTATCACTAACGGTTTGTGCCTTGGTCCGTACCGTGAAAAAGAAAAGTAGTAATGCGAATAATTTTATGCTTGTTTTCATTATTTTAATCCACCATATACTTCTATATTCTTTATTATTTTATTTGC
This sequence comes from Flavobacterium sp. Arc2, assembly GCF_041431385.1. Classification (NCBI taxonomy): domain Bacteria; kingdom Pseudomonadati; phylum Bacteroidota; class Flavobacteriia; order Flavobacteriales; family Flavobacteriaceae; genus Flavobacterium; species Flavobacterium sp. Arc2. Next base: position 1,134 of record NZ_JASMRH010000018.1, read on the forward strand.
GTAAAAAGTTTCCATCTCATTTGTAAATAAATAATTATTTTTCTTTTCATAAAACCTTACTGTCTCCTTTGGTATCTGTTCCTGCCAAGTAAGGTATAAATTTATTCTTGAAGAAGTAGCATTATACACTTTTTTAAAATAATATAAATAAGTACCAATTACAGAATTTTTTTTTCTGAATGGCGTAACATGAAATGTTTCTGTTGGTTTCACATTTAAATCCTTCAATAACACCGAGAAAGGTTTACCTATATAGTCGCCTTTTTTTAATTCGAAATTGTTTTTTAAATACTGTAAGGTAACACTAACGGTTTGTGCCTTGGTCTGTACCGAGAAAAAGAATAATAGAGCTGAAAATATTTTTAGACTTGTTTTCATGTTTTTTTTAATTATAGGTTGCAATCTGGTGTTACTTCATAGGTGTCTTTTTTTGTCTCTTGTGCCTTTAGGACAGCAATAGAAAAAAAAGTTAGGAAAAGAAGTGAAATATGTTTTTTCATAATCGGATTAATTTACGATAATTAGTCTTTTTCGCAAGGAGATATACCCTCTGGTGCTCGTTTGGAACGAGTACCTACTTAGTTTTTAGTACTAAATATAGCGTTTATAACGTGACTCATTGTATCTAACTATTGATTATTACTTACATTCTAGGTTTGAATAAACAACACTTTTACAAGTTACTTTGTATTGATGATTCGCGTTGCAAACGCTAAGTTTTTTTTTTCAATTTAGATAGGTACTAGCCGTAGGCAAGCGCCAGAACGAGAAGATAAACGAGTTTCTACTGATATATTTTATGTTTTTAGCTGGTTTTTACTTGATTCTATTTATGGAAGGACATACGTAGTGATTGTTTTCCAAGTACCATTTACGTTTTCCATTAATATTGTTTTGGAGTCTCCTCCGTACATAAAACTAACTATGTAAGAGCTTTTAAAAAACAAAGCGAATTTTTTGTCCGAACTTATTATTGGTTTTGAAATTAATAAAGCATTTTTTAAGTTATGTTTTTGGCGTATGGAACTGTCGGTGAATAGAATTTCTTTTTTCTTAAATATTTTAAACTTAGGTCGAATAAAATCCTTTTTTTTCCAGTGATATGTAATCGTATCCTTAGCGTATTTTTCTTTTAAATACGATATTTCTAAGGAATCTATAGGCCATTGTGGTGTGCGCTTATTATTGAAAGGAACCATTCTGACTTTGTGTGTTTCTAAAGGAATGTTTCTATCTAGGTATGCTTTTTCGTAATCTTCTAGAGTTAGCATTCTTGGAAACGCTTCTTCCACTAGTAAGCTATAATGATATTTCCCAGCAGTTTCTTCTTTTATAAAGTCGGGTATTATCCGCTTTTCATAATTTCTGGAAGCACAAGAAAAAAGCATTAAACACAAGATGCAGTATATATAATATTTCATTTTATAAGTTTGTTATTTACTATTTTTCTACAATTAGAAGGATCTTTTTTTCTCTAACTATCTAAAAGATCATTTTTCAATCTTAGGAAATAGTTACGCTAATAAATATACCCAGTTTTAGTGATATTGCAATTTAAAAAGCACCCCCCTTTCTAATTTAAATTAGAAAGGGGGGTGTATATTAAGATTATGTAGTTTTTATAGCACTTGAGAGCCTAATTTCTCTCGTACTCTAGACAATACACCATTTGCAACAGTTGAAGCTTTAGTAGCGCCTATTTTAAGTAAAGCGTCTACTTCAGAAAGGTTGTTCATGTAATAATTGTATTTTTCTCTTTCAGTTTTAAAGGTTTCAGTTATCAATGCGGGCAAAGCTTGCGTGGCGTTACCTTAACAGCTGGTATAAATTTTATTTACCCCGAAGTACCAATAGGGATGCTTCCTTTTATTTTCCATTTTCTTTTTTTAGGATAGTCAAAATCGTTCCGCCTGTTTTATTTACAGAAGAATGGACCTTAATAATCGCTTTCATTTCATCTTTTGCATATAAAGGTTCTGAAATTCTGTAAACTGTATTACAATCAAATTTTTTATCTGTTATGGAAATTAAACGGACATTTTTATTTTTAATATTTGATTGTCTCCATTCACTTTTAGACCAAGAAGTATATCTGGTTTTCATTTCATTTAGTTCTTTAAAAGAAATTACGCCGTCAATATCTTTATAAAAAACTTTATAGGCTATATTATCATTTTTAATCGAATCATTTTCTTCCATTATATCATAACTGTATACTCTAAAATAGTGATCAATTAAACTTTGTGGTTTTTTTCTTTCTCCTATATTATAACTTTCTTTAAATAAACAGATTGAATCATTTTTTGGGAGCAATAGATTTATAATTTCGACGGTATTGCATTCAAAATCAGTGTTTTGTGATTTACAAGACTGAAAAAAAAGTAACAGTATAAAGCATATAATTGTTATTGTCGTTTTTCCTTTCATAATTATTTAATTACATGGATTACTTAATGCGTAGGCATTGTTTAAATCTTCTGACTTGTTGGATTCAGCAATTCTAACTCTATCTTCAGCTGTTAAAGCGGTTGTTTGATTAAAAATATCCGTTTCAATAAGACCGCCCCAAGCTAAATCAGTATAATATTGGCTATTATTTTGATTGTTATCCCATATTGCTAATGCATTTGCAATTGTAGTGACGTAATTTCTAGACATTTCTTCGTGATGATATTTATTCCAGCCAAATGTTGTATTCGGGTCTCCATATTTCTTGGCAACCAATTCATTCCAAAGCTCAGGAAATTTTTTGTGTGACGCTGAAGCACCTCCCTGCGTAGCAATATCTATGTAACTCAATATATAAGAATGAATAGCTTCGTGAACAATGGTTCTAGCAATTGAAAGGCGAGTAGCGGTATTAGTGTAAGATCTATCAATCTCGGTTAAGTAACTATTCGCAGTAGCATTATTCCAATTAGTTTCTGCAATATTGCCAGAATTTTTAAAAGTGCTTCCATCGTTTGTTACCAATGTCCACGTAAATTGAGCATCGTTTCCTGCAAATTGATTGATAATGCTTTCAATTGAATTACCACTTATTATTTGTTCCAAAATTTCCTTGGAGCAGGGATCTAAATCTTTAGAGTCTATTTTGTCATCTATTGTTGTTGTACTTCCGCCAGTACTTCCACCACCTCCCCCATCTCCATAGTCCCACCCCATCCCGTAATCAATACTACTTGATCCAATGCCAGCTAAGCCACCAAATAGGGACAAGTAGTTTATGGAAGTGCGAGGATTGTGATAATTATTGTCGACAATTACAACGTCATAATTAGTAAAACTAACACCATCAATAATTATATCTTTTTTTGTAATCCCATTACTTTGACTTTTCTTGACAAATTGTGTAATGATAAAGCCATCTTTCACTTGGTATCCGTTAATGAACTCACCGTTTAAGTTTTGCATTATTATTTTTCCGGTGAATGAGGAAGTAGCTATGTTTTTATCGGGATACATAGTAAAAACTACTGTTTTTAGTTCTCTTTCTATTTTTAATAATAGAATTCTACTTTTCCCTTTTTCCTGCTTATTTAAAATCGGAATCACAGTTAGTAATTGATCACTATTTGTAATTTTTTCTTGTGAAATTTGATCGAAACTAGGCTGTAGTGTTACTTTTTTTCCTGTTTGCGACGAAGTAATTGCGTTGTTTTCTTGTAGAAATGAAATAGCTTCTCTTGCGCTTACTGTTTCAATATTACTTTTTTTTTAAGAGATTCTTCCTCTACTTGGCAGTTAGTGAATGTGAGTGACAGGAGGAATGCTATTAAGAATTTGCCAAATTGCTTAGCCTTGACTAGCTTGGCTTTGGTTCATGATTAGTCTTTAAAGGTATAATAATTCATTAATAATAGTGCTAACAAAGTAAAGTGTTTTAATGTAGAATCACAATACCCACATTTAGTGAGATTTAGGTTTTTTTATTTTAAAACCAAAAGCCCTTTCTAGTTTGATTTAGAAAGGGCTTTTTTGTGTTTTGTTCTAGAAGGTTTTAAAGCGCTTCAAAGCCTAATTTTTCTCGTACTCTAGACAATACACCATTTGCAACAGTCGAAGCTTTATTAGCGCCTATTTTAAGCAATGCATCTACTTCAGGAAGGTTGTTTATGTAGTAATTGTATTTTTCTCTTTCGGTTTTGAAAGTTTCGCATATCAGTTCAAACAAAGCTTGTTTGGCGTGACCGTAACCATAGTTTCCTCCTTCGTAATTAGCACGCATTGCTGCAAGTTGCTCGGCATTGGCTAACAAGGAATAGATAGCAAAAGCATTACAAGTATCTGGATTCTTAGGTTCTTCTAGTGGTGTGCTGTCCGTTTCTATAGACATCACTTGCTTGCGCAGCGCTTTGTCTTCCAGAAATATATTAATTAAATTATTAGCTGATTTACTCATTTTTCCGCCATTAGTTCCCGGAATCAACATGCTGTCTTCTTGAATTTTAGCTTCAGGAATTACAAATGTTTCTCCCATTTGGTGATTGAAACGAGAAGCTACATCACGGGTGATCTCCACATGTTGTAATTGGTCTTTCCCTACTGGAACTAACTCTGCATCGTATAATAAAATATCAGCAGCCATCAACATCGGGTAGGAGAACAAGCCGGCATTTACATCATCTAGTCTGTCTGCTTTGTCTTTAAACGAATGCGCTAATGTCAAACGTTGAAACGGAAAAAAGCAACTCAAATACCATGATAATTCTGCTGTTTGTGGCACATCTGATTGTCTGTAAAAAACCACTTTGTTAACATCTAGTCCACAAGCCAGCCACGCTGCAGCAGTACTATAGGTGTTTGTTCTTAATGTATTTCCGTCTTTTATCTGGGTGATCGAATGCAAGTCGGCAATGAAAAGAAAAGATTCGTTTTTTGGATCATTCGATAATTGAATCGCGGGTATGATTGCCCCAAGTAGGTTTCCTAGATGTGGTGTTCCTGTACTTTGGACACCGGTAAGTATTTTTGCCATTATGATTTTTTTCTGAATTGCAAAGTTCGTGTAGTTTATTTAGTTATTTACCGCAAAGTTCGGAAAGTTTTTTCGCAAAGTTTGTAAAGAATATTTTTTTCAAGCCCTAAGGTATTAAAATGATGAATAACTTATTAATTATAGGTTATTAACGACCCTTCTGATTCCACTTTTTAATAGAATTTCATTAAAGTTGATAAGAAGTCCTAGTTTGTATTTTCCCAGTTTTAAATAAGTTAAGGTCTGAGCTAGATGAATATCGGTTAAAGAATCTACACTTTTAAGTTCGATTATCAACTTCTTTTCAACTAATAAGTCCACTCGGTAACCACAATCCAAATAAACATCTTCGAATATTAAAGGCATGGCTTTTTCTTTTTCAACAAATAAGCCAGCTTGATTAATTTTAAAATACAAGCACTCTTTATAAGCGTTTTCTAATAAACCAAGACCAAGTCCTCTGTGTACTTCAATTGCTAAACCAATGACAATGTTAGAAATCTCATTTTCAGTCATTCTTGTTTTTTACTTTGCGTAAAACTTTGCGTTCTTTGCGGTTATATTTCCCAATTTTAATTCTTTTTAAAAATAGTATCATAGGAATCCCTATTTTTGAACTCATGAAAGGAATAAAAATAATTCTCTGGACTTTATGGCGGATGTGGTTTTATGTTTTATTTACTATCCCCATAGTGATTATGCTACCGTTTTTAGTAGCGTCTATCGTTTCTGAAAAAGGATACCCGTATTACTTTAAAATGGCGCGTATTTGGGCAAAATTCATTCTTTTCGGAATGGGGTTTTACTATAGAATTGAAAGAAACCAAACCTTGGAACCAGATAAAAGCTATATGATTGTGGCCAATCATACTTCTATGACTGATATTATGCTGATGCTTGCCACGGTGAAAAATCCTTTCGTTTTTGTAGGTAAAAAGGAATTGGGTAAAATTCCGTTGTTTGGATTTTTCTATAAACGAACTTGTATTTTAGTCGACAGAGGCTGTTCTAAAAGTCGCTTAACGGTTTTTAATGAGGCGCAGAAAAGATTTGACCGTGGTTTAAGTGTTTGTATTTTTCCTGAAGGAGGTGTTCCAGATGATGAATCTATACTTTTGGACACGTTTAAAGACGGTGCATTCCGACTGGCAATTGAACATCAGATTCCGATAGTTCCTATTAGTTTTGCAGATAACAAAAAGAGGTTGTCTTACACTTTTTTTAGTGGTAGTCCTGGGTTAATGCGGGTTAAAATACACGAAAAAATTGAGACTTCTGGAAAAACAGGAGTAGACAGAAGACATATAAGAGAAGAAGTTCGTGACGTTATCTACACACAGTTACTGGAATTTGAGAATGAATCAAACGAGAAGAAATGGATATTTTCTAAATAGGATATAAAAAAAGAGTTGGCCATGGCCAACTCTTTTTTAGTTTTATGCGTCTGCTAATTCTTTTATTCTAGCTTTAATCTTTAATTCAAGTTCGTCCGCTAATTCCGGATTGTCTTTGATTAACGATTTTACTGCATCACGTCCTTGTCCTAATTTGGTTTCACCATAACTGAACCAAGAACCTGCTTTTTTAATGATTTCAAACTCTACGGCAAGATCTAAAATCTCTCCTGTTTTTGAAATTCCTTCACCATACATGATATCAAATTCAGCAATTTTAAAAGGCGGTGCTACTTTGTTTTTTACCACTTTCACTTTTGTTCTGTTACCCAGAACGCTGTCTCCGTCTTTAATTTGTGTAGAACGACGGATATCTAAACGTACTGAAGCATAAAACTTCAATGCATTTCCACCAGTTGTAGTCTCAGGATTTCCAAACATTACTCCAATTTTCTCTCTCAATTGATTGATAAAGAAAACAGTACAATTTGTTTTGCTGATCGTTCCAGTTAATTTTCTTAATGCTTGAGACATTAAACGGGCATGAAGTCCCATTTTAGAATCTCCCATTTCACCTTCAATCTCACTTTTTGGAGTCAAAGCAGCAACAGAGTCAATAACAACAATATCAATTGCTCCTGAACGAATCAAGTTTTCAGCAATTTCTAATGCCTGCTCTCCATTATCGGGTTGAGAAATAATTAGGTTTTCAATATCTACCCCTAATTTTTCAGCATAATTTCTATCGAATGCATGCTCTGCATCAATAAACGCAGCAATTCCACCCGCTTTTTGAGCTTCTGCAATAGCATGAAGTGTCAATGTTGTCTTTCCAGATGATTCTGGACCGTATATTTCGATTATTCGACCTCTTGGGTAACCGTTTACTCCTAACGCTAAATCGATTCCTAAAGACCCTGAAGAAATAGTTTCTACTTCTACAATGGCTTTATCGCCCATTTTCATTACAGTTCCTTTACCGTAGGTTTTATCTAGTTTATCTAGCGTAAGCTGTAGCGCTTTTAATTTAGCTTCTTTCTCTGTACTCATCTTCTCTTTCTCTTTTACCTTTTCTTTCATCTATTTGTATTATTTTTCTATCTGTAACAAACTAACGGCATGGATTAGTATGCTAATAATTTCGTTTAAAAGTAATTGTATGTTTTGTAAAAATACTTCTTTTTATGATGTGAATTTTCTCTTTCAAGATTTTTTTTAAAACCTTAATTTTCTAGAAAAAAGACAGTTTCAAATTCTCTTTTTTTACATGAATAAAGCCTTCAACTCTGTAGCTTCATCCGGTTTCATTTTTCCGGCCAAAACTAAACTAAGTTGTTTTCGTCTGAGCGCGGCATCAAAACGTTCTTTTTCCAGCTCCGTTTCTGGGATTATTTGAGGAACTTCAACCGGTCTTCCCGTATCGTCTACTGCAACAAAAGTATAAATGGCCTCATTGGCTTTCGTTTTGTTACCGGATTCTCTGTCTTCGACCCAAATATCGATAAAAATCTCCATCGAACTTTTGAAAGCTCTGGAAACTTTAGCCTCAACAGTAACCACACTTCCTAACGGAATGGCTCTGTTGAAAGCCACGCTATTAACTGATGCTGTAACCACGATTCTTCTCGAGTGTCTTCGCGCAGCAATACTTGCAGCACGATCCATACGCGCTAGTAACTCACCGCCAAAAAGATTATTCAAAGGATTTGTTTCGCTAGGCAACACTAAATCGGTTAATGTTGTCAAGGATTCGGAAGGATGTTTTGGTGTCATTTTATTTGTCAATGTAATTACTGTTTTCGTTCGTTTCTGTATTCTAATTTAACCAGTACACGGCCATTACTGCCGGTATAAAATAAATAACAATGGTTCTTGCTCCATCGTAATCTTTTGCTAATCGTTGACCAAAAAGCAACATAAGTAAGGTTATGCAAGAAAAGACCGCGCCATAAAAACCAAATTCTCTTCCGTTGTTTACCAATAATTCGATACAACCCACAATACACAAAATACCAGATATCAACTCTAACACAAGTACATTTGCTAAAGCTAACGGGACTTGATTGCGTAAAGGTGTTTTAGCAAAATGACCTTTTAACCAGTCGATATTGTCTTTCCAGTAAAACAGTTTGTCGTAACCAGACTGTAGAAAAGAAATCGCTAAAAAAACTAATATTAAAATGGAGGCAACGTTATTCATAAGTTTATTTTTTGTGGATTAGACGTGTGAGTTTTATTGATAAATCAGTTAAAATAATTTTTGCATTTCCATTGCGTTCCACATGATACATGGCATCAGATAGTTCTTTGAAAATATCATGAATGTTATTGCCGTTTACAAATGGAGCAAAATTTTCAAGTTTAAATTTATCGACTTTAGGTTCAAAATAAACTAATGATTTGGTCTCGTAATTCATCATTAACGCTTGACGGAACATTTCGATACAAAATTCAAGAAATTTCTTTTGTGTCTCTCTTCCTAATCCTGCAATTTTTTCACTCCAAAGAATCAAATCTTGAATTGCGGCAGCATTTCCTTTTGCTTTAAATGCCGCCCGAACCCAGGTAACGAACCACTGCTCAAAGGGATGCTCTTCATCATTAGTATTTAATAAATGCAACGCAATATTGTAATTTCCCTGTGCCTGATGTGCGATTTTTGCCGCCAGTTTGGGATCCGTTTGTTCTCTTGCTACCAAAGCTTCTGCAATGATAGGCTCGCTCAAACCATTAAAATGTAAAATCTGGCAACGGGAACGTATCGTTTGAATTAAATCTTCCTCGTTTTCAGTAATCAAAATAAAAACTGTCTTTTCTGGTGGTTCTTCCAGCAGCTTTAATAATTTATTAGAAGCAGAAATATTAAGTTTATCTGCCATCCAGATTAGCATAATTTTATAACCGCCTTCATATGACTTTAACGACAATGCTTTAAGAATTTCCTGGGCATCATCTACTCTTATTTCGCCTTGCTTGTTCTGAACACCTAATATAGCATACCAATCAAATAAACCGCCGTAAGGATTTGTAGTTATAAATTTTCTCCAATCAGTAATGAAATCAATACTTTTTGGGCTTTTCTTTACTTCTTCGGTCGTTACGGTAGGGTAAGCAAAGTGCAAATCAGGATGCGATATTTTTTGGAACTTCATATTGCACGCTTGGTTGGCGCCATTGTTTTCTCCATCTTGATTGCCGCATAAAATGTATTGTGCGTAGGCGATCGCCATAGGTAAGGTACCGCTTCCCTCAGGACCAACAAACAATTGTGCGTGCGGGATTCTACCCAAATCAGCACTTCGTGTCAGATGATTTTTAATGTGTTCTTGTCCTAAAATTTCAGAAAATTGCATGAAGCAAAGATATAAGAAAATGGGTTAGTCTAAAATATTAGATAGCAAAGTTTACTAAAATGTAATAGCAAAATGACATGGGATATGGAAACGTTTTAGAAAGTGTGATTCTCTCTTTTTGTGAATATATCATTTTTTATTTGGCATAAAAATAAATTATTTATGGATTTACATCGATTTCGTTGTTTATGCTAGGGTTTTTTTGATTTTTTCAAATTTATTAATAATCTAAAAGTTCTATATTTGGTGTTCTTTCAAATAAACAAACTAAAAACAGACCTGATGAAGACTTTAAACGATTTTGATTTCAAAAATAAAAAAGCAATAATACGTGTTGACTTTAATGTGCCTTTAGACGAAAATTTTAATGTGACGGATGCTACTCGAATTGAAGCAGCAAAACCTACAATCGACGCTATCTTAGCGCAAGGTGGAAGTGTAATCTTGATGTCTCACTTAGGGAGACCAAAAGGAGTTGAAGAAAAATACTCTTTGAAACATATTTTGAAAACAACATCAGAAGTTCTTGGTGTCCCAGTTCAGTTTGTTTCTGACTGTGTTGGTGAAGAAGCTAAAAATGCTGCAGCCAACTTAAAAGCAGGAGAAGTTTTATTGTTAGAAAACCTTCGTTTTCATAGTGAAGAAGAAGCGGGAGACGTTGCTTTTGCAAAAGAATTGGCTTCACTTGGAGATATTTATGTGAATGATGCTTTTGGAACGGCGCACAGAGCACATGCTTCAACTACTATCATTGCCCAGTTTTTTGAAAACAAAAAATGTTTCGGATTATTATTAGCTAAAGAAATAGAGAGTTTAAACAAAGTATTAAAAAATAGTGAGAAGCCTGTAACAGCAGTTCTTGGTGGATCGAAAGTATCTTCTAAAATCACTGTTATTGAAAATATCTTAGATAAAGTAGACCACATGATTATTGGTGGTGGAATGACATTTACTTTTGTAAAAGCATTAGGAGGAAAAATTGGTGATTCTATTTGTGAAGATGATAAACAAGAGTTAGCACTTGAAATTCTAAGATTGGCAAAAGAAAAAGGAGTGCAAATTCACATCCCAGTAGATGTGGTTGCTGCTAATGCATTTTCTAATGATGCCGAAACTAAAATTGTTGACGTAAAAGAAATTCCTGATGGATGGCAAGGTTTGGACGCAGGACCAAAATCATTAGCCATATTTGAAAAAGTAATTATGGAATCTAAAACTATACTTTGGAATGGTCCATTAGGAGTTTTCGAAATGGAAAATTTTGCTAACGGTACAATTGAACTTGGAAAATATATTGCAGCTGCAACTGCAAAAGGAGCCTTCTCTCTTGTGGGTGGTGGTGACTCTGTAGCAGCAGTAAAACAATTTGGTCTTGAGGACAAAATGAGCTACGTTTCTACAGGTGGAGGAGCAATGCTTGAAATGCTTGAGGGTAAAGTATTGCCAGGAATCGCAGCAATTTTAGACTAGATTATCAGTTTTAACAATATTTATAGAAGTTTGTAGTTATAACATATTAAGTTTGTAAAAATAACAGTTCCTTAATCGTTTAGAATTAAGGATGTTGACAAAATAAATATGACAATAAAAAATATATCACTATCATTCATTTTATTAACATCAATTCCTTCGTTTTCGCAACAATTTGCCGAAAACAAAGGAATTGTTAGTATAGAAACAAATCTATCGTACCTAGATTCAATTAAAAAGACCTTCGTAAAAGATGAAATGGCTGCTTGCGTAGACAGTTTATGGATGAAGGAATTGACAAATCTTGAGTTGTACAATGACATTACTTCTGATATTGAAAACATCAATATGGACGCGAAGGTAGATTATGAATTGCCTACGGAATTGTTGAAATCAAGATTAGAGGCCATGAACGCAAAATCGCCTTTTAAGATTGAATACAATCAGAGTCTGGAAAATGTAATTAAATCGTTCCTGAAGTATAGAAAACATTCCTTTGAGCGATTAATGGCAATCTCGGAGTATTATTTCCCAATGTTTGAAGAGGCTTTCGCCAAACAAAATGTGCCTTTGGAGATAAAGTATCTGTCTATTGTCGAATCAGCATTAAATCCAAAAGCAGTTTCTAGAATGGGTGCCACCGGACTTTGGCAGTTTATGTATCAAACCGGAAAACAATACAATTTAAAGATTGATTCTTATGTAGATGAACGAAGTGATCCTTTGAAATCGACAGCCGCTGCCGCAAAATACATGTCTAATATGTATTCTATTTTCGGAGATTGGGAATTGGTATTAGCATCTTATAATTCAGGACCTGGAAATGTTTCTAAAGCAATTAGACGATCTGGAGGAAAACAAAGCTATTGGGACATAAGAAAACATCTACCTAAAGAAACCCAAGGATATGTTCCTGCTTTTTTAGCAACCATGTATTTATATGAATACCACAATGAGCACGGAATAAAAGCAGATAGAGCAGTAGTGCAACACTTTGCCACTGATACTATAATGATCAAAAAAGAAATGTCATTCAAGCAGGTGGCTGATTTATTAGATGTTCCCGTGTCGCAATTGCAATTATTGAACCCATCATATAAATTGAACATCATTCCTTTTTATAACGATGAACATCATTATTTGAGATTACCCACAGAAAAAATTGCTGCATTTGTTTCAAATGAAGACAAGATGTATGCTTATATACAACATGAAATAGATGTTAAGGAAAACCCTTTCAGAAATTCAAAAGCTGTGGCTAAAAATGATGAAAGTACTTCTGAAACTAAAACAATTAGTCGAACTAAAACCAAATATTACAAAGTAAGACGTGGTGATAACTTGGGTTCAATTGCAAACAAATACGACGTTGCTGTTTCCGAAATTAAAAAATGGAACGGACTGAGAAGTAATACTATCGCCTACGGTAAAAGTTTAAAAATAATTACTACTGAAAGTGTCGTGCAAATCGTTAAGAAAGAACCTAAAATGGAAATTGCTTCGGCAGATGTAAAAGTCGTGAAGGAAGTTAAAGTTTTAAAAGAGGTTAAGAGGGATACCGTTCCTGCAAATTCTGCCACTGCGTATATTGTACAAAAAGGAGATAATTTAAACAGCATTGCTCAAAAAAACAATGTTACAGTAGCTGAAATTAAGGAATGGAACCATCTTTCGAGTACGACCGTTCAATTAGGTACTTCTTTAAAAGTTGCTGAAACAAATACCGACCCTAAAACGGAGCTTGTTGCAGAAGCAGAATTGAAGGATATTGAATATACAGTTCAAAAGGGAGATAACCTCGGAAACATAGCGAAGAAATTTGGTACTTCTTTAGCTGATTTAAAAGAATGGAATCAGTTATCTGACTATAACATTGTTTTAGGAAAAGTCTTGATTGTTGCTAAAAATGAAAAGGCTATCAATACACTCCAAGCCTCAGTAGATTCATTTAAAAAGAAAGACAATACTATTGCCTCTACAAAAATGGGAATCGATTATTATGTCCAAAAAGGCGATTCTTTATACAGCATAGCTAAAAAATATCCGGGGATAACGATTTCAGATATTAAAAAGTGGAACGATATTCGCGATGGAAAGATTAAACCTGGAATGAAGTTGAAAATTAGCGGATAGTGCGCTTAATACCGATTGTGTATATAAAAGAGTCCGATAAAAATCGAACCCTTCTTACGGCATATCGACAAACTGGCACAAGTTATCAGTATTATGCCATTAATTTTCAGATTAATTAATAGCTAAAAGTGGTATAACTTCTATAAATTTGGGTTTTATTCCATAATATTGTTAGAATGAATAAATCCCATTTTTTAATACTTCTTATTTCTGTTCTGTTTTTTTCCTGCAAAAAGGAAAATAGTAGCACTATTCGCAAAACGACAGGAAAAGTCAATAATATCTCTGTTATTATTGATGATCAGTTATGGAATGGCGAGATAGGGGATAGTATAAGAAATAAGTTTGCGTCCCCCGTAATCGGATTACCACAAGAAGAGCCTCTTTTTACCATAAATCAATACCCTATTAAACTTATGGAAGGGTTTATGACGGATAGCCGAAATATCATTATAGTTAAAAAAGGAGATAAAAATCTTTTTGCCATAAAGAAAGATCAATATGCCGAACCTCAGAATGTTTTTCATATTTCAGGAAAAACGGGAGAAGATATCTTAGCTATTTTTGAAAAAAACACCCCTCAAATAATTCAAATCATTCGTCAGACAGAAATTGAAGAATGCCAAAGAATTAATAAAAAGGCACTTCTTGAAGAAAGAATTTTTACTAAAAAATTTAATATCACGTTAGACGTCCCATCAGATTATGAATATATGGTGCAGGATTCTAACTTTATCTGGCTAAAGAAAGAATTAGTAAGCGGAAATACTAGTTTATTAATTTATCAAGTACCTATTAATGCTATAAAGAATAGCAATAATTTGGTTTCAAATATCATTAAAACCAGGGATTCTATAGGTGCGTTATACATTCACGGAAAAGAGCCTAATACAGATATGATTACCGAAGAGGCCTATGCTCCTTACTTTTTTAAGATTAAACTCGACGGTAAATTAACATATGAAACGAAAGGAACCTGGGAATTAAGAAATGATTTCATGTCGGGGCCTTTTATTAATTATGCAATTTTTGATCCTGAAAACAATAGAGTATTGTTTCTAGAAGGATTCTGTTATTCCCCATCAAAAGAGAAACGTGATTCAATGCATCAACTAGAATCCATTATAAAATCAGTTAGTGTGCTTAAAAAGGAATTGTAAAGTAGCGAAACAATCTCCGTAACCAAATTTTTAAAAAAAAATAATCCATGGCAATAGAATGGAAAATAAAGCCTTTTGAGGCGCTTTCAGTGAATGAACTGTATGATTTACTTAAGTTAAGAAGTGAAATCTTTGTAGTGGAGCAAAACTGCGTCTATCTTGATCTTGATGGCAAGGATAAGGTGGCGTTGCATCTTTTTGCAGAGTTTGAAGGAAAAGTGGTGGCTCATGCCCGTCTTTTTAAACCCGGAATCAGTTTTGATAATGCTTCTATTGGTAGGGTAGTGGTCGACGCTAATTACCGTGACAGGAAATGGGGGCATGATTTGATGCGGGAAGCCGTAGCGGGAATAGCGCAGCATTATGGGGAAAGTAAAATCACCATTGGTGCTCAATTATACCTAAAGAAATTCTATGAAAGCCACGGATTTGTACAAAGTAGTGAAATGTATTTAGAAGATGATATTCCTCATATCGAGATGAAAAAAGAGTAATTACATTTTAGTAATAAGAAATTCAACTCTTCTGTCGAATTCTGCCCCTTTTCCTAAAGGGGATTTATTTCCAACACCCTTGTAGGACATTCTTAAGCTATTGACATTCTTATTTATTAGATAGTGGAAAACAGATTTAGCTCGATTTACTGACAGTTTTCTTTTACTAGTTGCGCGATCAATAGCATCATTGTAATAGTTTGGGGTACAACAGACATGGCCTATGATTTTAAACTCAATTTCTCTATTTAAGTTCAGTATTTTTGCAATTTTGTCTAATTCGTGTTTGGATTGATTGTTGAGCTTACTGCTTCCTAAAGCAAAATATATTTTTTCTAAATAGATTCGATCTCCTACTACGTGCTTATCTTGAAAAGAGTTATAAATTCCTTTTCCAAAACTATTTTTTTTGACTATTAGTAAATCTACGCGTCTGTTTTTAGATCGTATTTCACCCAAATTTTCTAAAATGTTTTCAGTTAGTAGTACACGTCCTTTTCCTTCAATTATTATAATTTTGTTTTTATTGAAGCCATAGGAAACAAGTAAATTACGAACAGTATTCACTCTTTGTTCTGATAATTTATAATTATAATCAGCATTTCCCCGATCGTCGCAGTAGCCGTAGATTTGAATAGATTCTACTGTAGAAGTATCTGTCTTTATAATAAAATCTAAGATTGTTTGCTCCTGCTGTGAATAGAGGTTGTATTTGTCAAATTCAAAATAAACGGTCTCTACTTTTTCTGCTTGAGCAGTAAGTAAGCTAAAGGATATAAAGGTTAGTATTTGAAAGTATTTCAGCATTAAATTTTCAAGATGTTGTTATATTGAGCACTATTGTTTAAAATGCTAACTGATTTTTTTATTTCAGAATTCGTTTTTACATAATATTGGTAGAAACCCTCTTGGTATTGGTAGCGTTTGATAATTTCATCAACGATCAAGCCTTTAATTTCTTCTTGGTTTTTATCCAATAGTGTTTCTTCACTTTTTTGAATTGCTGCAAGTAGTTGCTGGTATTCTGTAGTAATGGCGACGTCTATTTTTTCTTTTTGGGCTATAGCCAAAGTGTTTTTTAACGCCTGTTCTGTTTCTGTGTCGAAAGAGATTTTTTGAGCTTTTAAAAACTGTTTAAAATCTAAAAAGTCGGTATTTGAAAAAGAGGGTATTTGTGCTCCAAAATTCGGATTTTTATAGTAATAGGCAGTAGCATAATTGAAAATCCCGTCATTTTTCAACAATGCATTGGCAATAGGACTTGTTTTTGTTTCTTCAAGTTGGATGTCCGGTAAAACGCCGCCACCATCATAAACGTTTCTTCCTTTTCTGGTTTTAAAACTGTTGTAATTTTTTTCTTCCGTTCTAATAGCTGCTCCGTTTTTGTCTTTATGTGCGTAGTCTAAAGCTTGAATGCATCGGCCGGAGGGAGTGTAATATCTCGAAATCGTCACTTTTAACTGGGTATTGTATGTTAGGTCGATTGGTTTTTGTACTAAACCTTTTCCAAAACTTCGGCTTCCTACTACTACGGCACGGTCTAAATCTTGTAATGCTCCTGCAACAATCTCTGATGCTGACGCACTTCTGTCATTTATAATTATAACCAATGGAATTGCCGTGTCTACTGGTTCCATAGCTGTTTTATAGGTGTTGTTATGTTTTTCGTTTTTCGATTTTGTGGTTACGATAATTTCGTTTTTCGGTACAAAAAGATTGCATATATTTATTGCTTCATTCAGCAATCCTCCAGGATTTCCTCTTAGATCTAAGATTATCCTTTCAGCACCTTGTCTCTTAAGTGCTTCTAATGCCTGTTTGGTTTCAAGAGAAGCTTTTTGATTAAAGTGAGCTAAAACGATATACCCTGTTTTATCATCTATTTTTGAGAAAAACACCACTGATTTTATTGCGACTTCATCCAGGATAATTTGTGTCGTATTTGTTTTTCCTTGACGAATGTATTTTACATCGATTTTAGTGTTTTTTGCGCCTTTCATCAATTGAGAGGCATCGTCTTTAAACTCTGATAAAAGCACATCGCCAATTTGAATTATTTCGTCTCCGGGCTTAAAACCTGCTTTGTCAGCAGGGAAATCTTTATAGACCTCTCGAATGATTATTTTATCTTCTTTTCTGGTTATAAGTGCGCCAATTCCTGTATACTCCCCGGTATTGTTTATTTTGAATTTTACCACG
Organism: Flavobacterium sp. Arc2; assembly: GCF_041431385.1. Taxonomy (NCBI): domain Bacteria; kingdom Pseudomonadati; phylum Bacteroidota; class Flavobacteriia; order Flavobacteriales; family Flavobacteriaceae; genus Flavobacterium; species Flavobacterium sp. Arc2. Next base: position 18,315 of record NZ_JASMRH010000018.1, read on the forward strand.
TCTTGTTCATTGAAGTAAACAGTATAGGGATCTAGGCCAGCTAACATTCCTTTGATAGCGTTATCCATTAAATCCCCAGGATTTGTCTCATCGACATAATTAGTATTTAGTTCCTTAAAAAGGGTAGTGAATATTTCTATTTGCTTAGCAATTTCAAAAAAATCATTTTTGAAACTGGCACCTAAAAATAGTAGTGCCGAGGCAACTACTGGAACTATGTATCTTTTTTTTAAAAAGCTTGTCATCTTAAACGGTTTTTTTCTTAAATCTTTTTTTTACAAAATAAAATAATGCTCCTAGAATCAGAAGGAAAGGCCAAACGCTAATTAAACTTATGAAAAAGCTTGAGAAGCTGTTAAATCCAGATTCGACTGCATTCCAGGTTTTCATTCCATAAGAAACGGTTATACCACTATCTGGGGCAACTGGTTTATAAAATTCTATTGTAACGGTACTTAAAGACACTCTGTCTTGTAGGTAATTTAATTGTCCTTGCTTAGCTTCTATTTCTTCACGAATGGCTGATAGTTGTGCTTCAACTTCTAACATTTCCGATACTTTAGTTGCTTTTTTTAGTAATTCGATATAGCGATTCTCAAGTACTTTTTTAGTTTTTAATCGTGCATCAATATCAATATATTCAGTTGTTACATCTTGCGCAGAAATTTCTTTATTGTCAAAATAGGAAATACCTTTTGATATGTTTTTTAAAAAGACATCAAAATTGTGACTAGGAACTCTAATGATTAATCGTCTAAAGATAGAGCCGTAATCTTTGCCTTCAGTGTCATTTTGGATTGAAGCACCACTTTCGGTTGTGTTTTTTAGTATCTGATTATAAGTAGAATTTAAATCAGTGGTTTCAAAACGAAGGTTGGCTTCTTTAATGATTTTTTGTTCTTTCTGAGAGGAATTAATTGGAGGCTCTTCGGTAACTTCTTCAGCGTTTGCAATTACAGGTTTAACAAACTGTACTTGATCTACATTTCCTTTTTTTGCTGGCATTGCAATAGCTAATACTTCGCTATCTAATTCACTCTCGGATTTTTTACAGCTCGAAAAAGAAATCAGCACCAATAAAAACAGAATAATAGATTTCATATTAATTTTATTTAGAGCTAAAACTACAATTTTTTTTGGGAAACTATAATTTAATTATTTAACGAAAACTACTCTTCTACAATATCGTTATTTATTTCTGCTTGCTCTTTTTTACCGTTTTGCGCTATAAACTTTTCAAACAATTGGATGGTTTTGGTATTGATTTCTTCATAAGACATACGGTCTTTGGTTTGATAAAAAAACATGAAAGAAAATGGCTTGTCCAGATTGTCAATAAGAATATGTTTGTTCAAACGATAAGTTTCGCGAAGGACACGTTTAAAATAATTCCTGTCCACTGCTCTTTTGAAATTCCTCTTAGAAACAGAAACGCCCATTTTTATTTCCTGACCGTCAATTGATGGTCCGGAATGATATACGAGTCGTAAAGGATATTTAGATACAGATTTCCCTTCAGAAAATAATAGTCCAATTGTGATTTTACTTTTTAGTTTTTCTTTTTTTGGATAAGTGAAATTCATTTTTGTTTAAAGACAAGGGATTATAGCGAACAAAGGTACAATTAAACGCCAAACCTATTATTGTTTAGGAATTAAATAGCGGTAAAAATATATTTCCTACTTTTGTGGCTAACATTTTAAGCATGGAAAAAATAATATCGTATCCCATTTCTGTAATTTATTATTTATTATTTGGTCTTACTTTGGTCATTTTTCACCCTATTCAGTGGGTTTGTTTTAATGTTTTTGGATACCAAGCTCATAAAAAGAGTGTGGATTATATGAATTTTATTTTGTTGAAATGCACAAATATTCTGGGAACAACCTATAAATTTGAAAATATAGAAGGTGTGCCTAAAAATGCACCAATCATATTTGTTTCTAATCATCAAAGTATGTACGATATCATTGCAATGATTTGGTATTTACGAAGATTTCATTGTAAATTTGTTAGTAAGAAGGAATTAGGGAAAGGGATTCCAAGTGTTTCCTTTAATTTACGTCACGGAGGTTCTGTATTAATTGATCGAAAAGACCCTAAGCAAGCAATTCCTGCAATTAAAGGATTGGCTGATTATATAGGAGCAAATAACCGTTCAGCAGTTATTTTTCCCGAAGGAACGCGAAGCAAGACAGGTAAGCCGAAAGAGTTTGCGCAAACAGGTTTAAAAATATTATGTAAGAATTCACCATCGGCTTATGTCGTTCCAGTAAGTATCAACAATTCTTGGAAAATGGTTAAATACGGATTTTTTCCGTTAGGTTTGGGAAATCGCCTTACCTTTGTATTACATAAGCCATTAGCGGTAAGTGAATATGACTTTGCTGAGTTAATGGAAAAGGCAGAAAGCGAAGTAGTAAAAGGAATAAAATTTTAATTTATATAAGATGTCAATAAAAAACATTCGATTAGAAGTTATGCAGTTTTTGGAAAAAAACGTTGATAGCTATGTTGATCAATATTTAATACCTGTTGAAAAAATATGGCAACCAAGCGATTTTTTACCAAACTCAGAAAGTGATACCTTTTTTGAAGAGGTTAAAGAGTTGCGTGAAATAGCAAAGGATTTACCGTATGACTTTTGGGTTACCTTAGTTGGGGACACCATTACGGAAGAAGCCCTTCCTACCTATGAATCTTGGTTGATGGATGTAGAAGGAATTGATAACGTAGAAAGAAACGGTTGGTCTAAATGGATCAGACAATGGACTGGAGAAGAAAATCGTCATGGTGATTTATTAAACAAATACCTATACTTATCTGGGCGTGTAAATATGCGTGAGATTGAGATGACAACCCAACACCTTATCAATGATGGTTTCGATATTGGAACTGGAAGAGATCCGTATAAAAACTTTGTATATACGAGTTTTCAAGAGCTTGCTACTTATGTTTCTCACAATAGAGTAGCACAAATGGCTAAGAAATATGGAGACAATAAGTTGTCTAAAATGTGTAAGATGATTGCTGGTGACGAGATGCGTCATCATCATGCTTATTCTGAGTTTGTAAGTGCTATTTTCAAGATAGATCCTAGTGAGATGATGATTGCTTTTCAATATATGATGAAACAAAAAATTGTAATGCCAGCGCATTTCTTGAGAGAATCAGGAGAGAAAATAAGTACTGCATTCGAACAATTTTCTGATTCAGCGCAGCGTATCGGAGTTTATACTGCGGCGGATTATATTGATATCATGCAAAAATTAATGGTTAAATGGGAAATTGATAAAATTACTGGTTTAACAGATGAAGCTGAAAAAGCACGTGATTATCTAATGAAATTACCTGCTAGAATGGCTAGAATTTCAGAAAGAATGGTTATTCCTCAAGAATCCCATATTTTCAAATGGGTAGAGCCTGCAAGATTGTAAGCTTTTAGTGAAAGAGCAACGAATGTTGATTTTAAAATCAACCTTAAAATAGAATACAGATGTTGATTTTTGGAGTGTAACAACTTTAGAAATCAGCATTTTTTTATAAAATATAAAACATGAACAACACAGATATCATAAGTAAGACAATCACTTTTGTAAAAGAAAAATTGGAAAATGCCGAAGGCGGTCACGATTGGTTTCATATCGAAAGAGTTTATAAAAATGCATTATCGATTGCAAAGGATGAGGTTTGTAATGAAACAATTGTAAAGTTGGCGGCGTTGCTTCATGATATAGCGGACAGTAAATTCAATAATGGAGATGAATCTATCGGGCCAGAAACTGCAAGAGTTTTTTTAGAGTCAGAAGATGTTGAAGAAGAAATTATAAGCCATGTGATTAAAATAATTGAGAACATTTCCTATAAAGGCGGTAATTTTAAAAAAGATTTTACTTCTGTCGAATTAGATATTGTTCAAGATGCAGACCGTTTAGATGCTCTTGGAGCGATTGGAATAGCACGGACATTCAATTATGGCGGATTCAAAAATAGAGCGATGTACGACCCTAAAATTGCTCCGAATTTAAAAATGACAAAAGAGGAATACAAAAATAGTGAGGCGCCAACGCTAAATCATTTTTATGAAAAGCTGTTCCTTTTAAAAGATAAAATGAATACGTCAACCGGAAAACAAATTGCATTAGAGAGACATCGTTTCATGGAAACCTTTATTGCGCAATTTTATGCGGAATGGGATGGGGAGAAATAAGGCTTATTTTTAAATTACGGTACTAGAGAGTAGCTCTTAATTTCAATAAAAGCATAAGACCTAATTTTATTTGTAAATGCATTACGCTTTGCGAATAAAATTAGGTCTTTTTAATTTACACAATAGTTAGTTTATTGTGTGGTCTCTTTTTTTGAGACCAGTATTAGTTTTGAATCTGGTCATCATTTCGATTTCCCGGATTGTCTTTATACCAGTCAATATTTACAGTTCCACCTGAATTTGCCCACTGCACAAAATAGTTATACGCATCTGCAATATTCACTTTTTCTTTAGGAACTTTAAAATCATGTATAAAACTAATAGCCCATGGCATTCCATTGTCTGAAACATAATTACCGTTTATATCACGATTTGCACCAGCTATTTCCACAAACGGTTTTCCTAAAGAGGTAGGTTTTGTGTAAGGTAAATGAATTTCTTTTTCTCGTATTTTATTAGCTATTATAAATGGATTGAAAGGTGCTATACCAAGGTCTGAAGTACTTGTAGGCTCTGTAAACTTAATTGAAATTGTTCGTTCAGTAAGTAAGTTCCGTGCGGCATCAGTTAGAATGATAACAGCATGTTGTTGATTGGCTTCTGTTCCGTTAGTATTTAAGGTGATATAATTCTCAGTCAAAATGGTTCCACCGACACTTTTAATTTGTGAAGGGGATATATTGGCCAGTTCGATACCAATTCCGTTTGTAAATCCTGCTCCATTTGCCTTAACGTGACAGATAATGTCCATTTGTACAGCTAAATTTTGAGCATTTAATTTCAAAATCACTTGATAGTTTAAGGCTACATCATTAAAATCATAATCACCATAAGAAGGCCACAAGTCCTCAAAGGCAATTGTTCCCTTGCCATATTTACTAGGCGTATATAATTCAAAGGCTATATTAGCATCTAGTGGTGACGCATCATCTTGATCTTGAACACCATCCCCATCAGAATCTATAGCAGTGTCTACAGTAGTGTACACCCTAAAAGTAGCTAAATCATTAATAGTGCGTTTATAATCTGTATTGTTCTTAGCGCTTGTTCCGTAAACGTATTTCCAGCCACCAGTCTGTGTATCCATTATTATTAAATCAGAACTAGAAGCATTGTTTGCTAGCCAAAGTTCCTCCTTAGAATCAAATGTCATGGATGTTGGTTGAAAAGGCAAGTTGTCGGCACTTATTCTAGTGCTTTGATATACATTTTTGTTATCTAATTCTAATCTGTATAATCCAGAAAAGGTACATAAAAATAAAGTCCCATCTTTTGCAAAAGCTAAATCTCCACCGTTCGTGTTATGGAGTCCTTTAATCGTTATGGCTGCACTTAGAGCTCCAGTAGAGGGATTAATCGTATATATTTTATCTTGATTAGAATAATACAATAATCCGTCTGTAGTATTGAAATCAAGTCTTGGACCACTTGTTCCTAGATTTTTAATAGTTTTCCATGAATTAGTAGCAATAGAATATTTCATTAGTGGGTATGGACTTTGATTCCCTATTGAATATACACATTTATCGGCTTGATCAACTGCACAGGTAACACTTCCCATCGGCATATCTGACAAGAAGGTTAGTTCGCCATTTAATGGGTTTACTTGAAAAAGTTCTGCTGAACTGTTTACACAAAATAAATAGTCATTTATTAAAGTAGTAGCAGAAGATTTATTAGTTGAACGAGATTTATTAGTAACGGTTTTAGTATGGGTATAAGCGGCTTCTCCATTATTTATAGAAATAACGGAAGATGAAAAATTGAGATTGTTATTTCTTCTTATATATAATTTCGTGCAGTATTTAGGCACATTTATCGTTTGAGTCAAAACACCGTTAACAGGAACACCGGTAAATATTAATTTATTTAAGATGTCATTTTTGTAAACTGGCTCCGTAACAATTTCATCAGATTGATTTAAAAAGGTTTGATTTCCGGCAAAGTACGGTTCGTCGGTATAAGCGTACACGTCATATTTAGTATATTTTTCGACATCATTAATAATTATTTTAACTTGGCGGTAGGTGCTAAAGTCAAATGTTTTATTAGTAATTGTTAACAAAGAATCGTCTTCATCGACTACGGTAGGTTTGTCCATAGTACTACATGCATTTAGTAGCAGTGCGAAAGAGAAAATTTTAATAAATTTAAATAAAAGTGATTTCATATATGTAGTTTTTGGGGGTTTCTATTTTTTAAATAATGATTAAATTTAATTGTTTACGTTGTAAATGGGGGATAAATTAGACGAGTGTTATTTTACTATCGGTAAATAGTTGTTTACTGTAGTTGTATGTTTTTTATATGCTGCTTTAGTAATTTAGTTTTTGAGCGCATCACTATTTTCTAGGTAAGCACTTGATGTATTATCTAGTTTTATTGAACAAAAACCATGGCGTCAGGAATCTTCCCAGTCCCTATAGTGCTTACAATCGTAAAATTTTTCATATCAATTACTTCAACTTTATTAGCGTTAGAATTAGCAATAAAAGCATACAATCCATTGGGATGCATTAAAATATTTACGGGGACAGGAGTATGGTAAAGTATTCTCTCTAGCATTGTTGCTTTACCGTGAATATGAATAGTTTTGATTTTATTTTTAGAATTTTGATTATAAACAGAAATAGTTCCATCACCAGCATTAGCGACTAAACAGTATTTTCCATCAACAGAAAACTTTAGCTTTAAAGGTTCTTCTCCTGTGCGTAAAGTAGCTATAACTGCATAAGTTGTAGTATTTATAATAGTAATTGAATTTGCCTTTATATTTGTAATCCAAATTTCTGAACCATCAGGCGTAATAGCAATACTTTCAGTTCCCAATCCACAAGGAATAATTTTAATGACTTCATTTTTATTAAGGTCTATCACACTGACTGAATTCGATTTTACATTAGTTACATAAGCGATTGCTTTATTGGGATGGACTACTAACAGAAGACTTTCTTGTTGTTGAGTTTGTATTTGCTTCTCAATAGTAGCAGTTTTAATATTTAGTATTAATAAATTATTAGTAACGTAGTCAATAACAGCCACTTTATTAGATTCAGGAAGAGCAACGATACCGTTTGACTTAATACTTCCTTTTAAGTCTATCGTTTTCTCAACCTTATTAGTTTGTGTATTGATAACTTTGATGCGATTTCCATCGCGATCAACAGTCCCATAATTTGTAACAACGATTTTATTTTGCCCAGATAATGCAACTGCCTCATGAGATTCTAAGTCAATAGGAATTTCAGCTACTTCTTTACCAGTGAGTAAATCAAAGACCTTAATATTTCTACTGATTTTACTAACGATGTATAACTTACCATTAGTTTTAATAGTATAAGAAGGTATTCTAACAAGATATCTTGTTGCTGCAATTAGCAGAAATAGCATTAAAAAACCATACAATAATAATTTTGTTTTTTTCATGAATAATTCACGTAGACGGATGATGTTAATAATTAAGTTATAGGTAAGCTTCTCTTTACGGGAGTGGAAGTATACAAAAAAACAAATAATTTAACTTGCTCTCTCAGCGCGTTCCCAATTAACCGATTGTGATTTTTTTATGTATCTAAAAAACCCTAGTACCACAGATAAATTCATTATAAAAAAGTAATATGGTATAAACAGAATTTTTACACTAGTCTGTCTGTTTTCTAAAAACCAACCTAATAATGCTGCAGCATAAAATGTAAGTTGTAACCAAAACAGTACTGAAAAAAAACCTAAAGATAAAAATCCTTCATTAGCTGCTAAAATTGTTAAAACGGGTATTAAGAGTATGAGACACAATGGTGTTAAACTCCAGCGTAAAACGCGATGAGAAATATACTGAAATGAAAGCGTTCCATATTTAAAAAAATTTAATAATGAACTCAATCTTACGATAGATTGAATGCCCCCCGCAGAGATTCTAATTTTTCGTTTAAACTCTTCTTTTACATTAGCAGAGGCTGTTTCAATAGCATAGGCTTCAGGATCATATTGAATAGTATAGCCTTCTTGAGCGACTCGTAACGATATAATAAAGTCGTCAAGTAAAGTGTCTTTTTCAACATGACGGTATAATACTGTTCTAATGGCAAAAAGTTCTCCAGCAGCCCCAACAACCGAATATAGTTCAGCATCCCATTTTTTTAGGGCCGATTCATATTTCCAATAGATTCCTTCGCCAGCTCCAGCTGCCACATCACGTTCTTTATCAATAATTCGTTTTTCTCCAGAAACACATCCAACTTTATCAATACTAAATAGATTAACAATACGTCTTATCGAATTTTTTCCAAGGTTTGTATTGGCATCACTAAAAATTACAATTGGTGTTTTAACGAAATCCATACCTCGATTCATAGCGCCAATTTTTCCATTTCTTTCCGCTAAATGGTGTACCGTTGTATTAGGATAATCTTTTAGTAGATCTGGTGTTCCATCATCAGAACCATCTGTAACCCAAATGATATTTAATTTTTCTATAGGATATTCAAGTTCGAGGGAGTTTTTCATTTTTGCGGCTACATAATCCTTTTCATTATAGGCAGTTATAAACAAAGTAACCTCTGGTTCGTATGAAGGATCAACAACTTGTTTTTTACCTATTTTAAAAAACCTCCTGATTTTTATGATGACGTACAATAAAACACCATAACCCAGATAAGTGTAAATGATTATGAATAACAGAACAAATGATATTATCTTTAAAAATTCCATGTAATTTTAATTTATTTTTCCCAAGTATTGGTCACCTGAGATTATTTATGACCTACTGTTTTAAGTTTAAAAACATTGTTACATTGATGAAATGGGAACGATTTAGAAGCGCAAAACTTCGAAACCATTAATAATTTCTAGCAACATATAGCCATTGAGATTAATACTCTTTCTTATAATTTTTTAATAGATTTCAACTTATTTTCTCATTAAAATTTCCGTTTAAAATGTTATATATTTTAGGAAATAATCTATTCAACATTATAGCGAAAGTAAGTGTTAAAGCGAAACCAATAAACGGATAAAATATACTTATAGTATCATAATAATTAGGAACAACTTTAGTTAGAACGACCCTTATAATCTCGTATACTAAAGGATGATATAAGAAAAGAAGAAGTGAATATTTTTTGCCCCACTTTGAAAACCTATTCTTTTTTAAATTTATTTTAGAACTTAAAATAAATAATGGGATCGCAGTAATTATTGTCCCTAATAAAAATTGATGTGTATATTTCTTATAATCAAATAGTTTTAAAAATAGTTCTGCCTCAATAAACTGAATTGAAAAACCGATTAACACTAAAGCTATTAATAATTTATTGCTAATCAAATTAGTGTCTTTTTTCGATATAATAATCCCAATGTGCATAAATGGAATAGATAGTAACAATGAAAATAAACTAAAATCAATATTTTGATTAAATAATTGATCATAAGAATCTGTTAGTAGTGCGGATAGCAATATAAAAATGGATATATAGGGAAGAACCTTAATTTTTTGAATATAAAATAAATACCAAATAAAAATATAACCTATTAATAATCCTCCTATAAACCAAAGATGAAAATAACTGCCTGTCAAAATAGTAGCAATACTATTTATGTTATTTCCATGTATAAAATCTATTGGCAGATATATTATACTTGCTACAATTAAAATTGAAATTAACATACTCACGTTCTTTTGAATTCGGTTAAAATCAAGATTATTATTAACTATTTTATCACCAAGAAAAAAACCTGTTGCTAAAAAATAGAAAGGAACAGCCCAACGCGAAAGCAACCTTAAGGTATCAACATATTCTGGATTTAAACTTCCATAATTAGTGTGGATGCACATTATAAAAAATGCTGCAATTAGTCTGAATAAATCGATTCCGTTTTTTCTACTCATATTCTTTTATTTTTATCGTATGTACAAAGTAATTTTAAATTGTAGGCCTTTATGATAGCATAAATTGTTTACTTTTTAATCTCTAAATCTATTCATAAAGGTCTAGTTGTTAATTCAAACTTTTTATAACCTTTGCAGGAATTCCTGCTGCGAGTGAAAAAGGAGGAATATCTTTTGTTACAATAGCTCCAGTAGCAATTGTCGAGCCTTCTCCTATTGTAACACCCTTCAATATAACAACTCTAGTTGCTAACCAAACATTATCACCAATAGTAATGGGAGTTTGCACTACTTCAACATCTCTGTCTTCAACTCCATGAAAATCACTATCCATAATAATTACACCTGGAGCAATTTGCACATTTTTCCCAATTTTCACTTGAAAACAAGCTGATATAATAGTTCCTACATTAATGAATGTATTATCACCAATAATAAGCTTTCCTTTACCTCCAGCATGAAGTTGTGTTTTATGAATATGCGACCAAATTTTTACTCTGTCACCTAAAATTATTTCACCATCTGCCTCTATTTTTGGAATTCCTCTAACGGTACATAAGCGACCGGTTTTACAGTTTCTTAAAAACCATTTACCTAAAACTACTCGCCAAAATATTCCCCAAATCCTTTTAATGATTAACATGTTAGGGTTTCTTAAAGGATTGGCCTCTTTCAGTGTGATGTATTCATTTTTTAATTTGCTAAAGACCCCCATAATTAAATTGTATTTTCTATATCATCGTTAGTGTGTGGTGTATGAATAAAGGTTTTAGTTGCCCCTCTCATTTTAAATAAAGCAATAAATATTCCAAAGAAAGCTTTGGGTAACTGCATAAATGCGTAGAATAATTGTACGGTATAAAACTTGCTTGGAATTGAAATTGCAAAAGATAATATGTTAGCCACAAAGAGTGCTGACCACACATAAAAATAGAAATCAGGACTAACGAAAAAAGCAACGACAGCTGCAATAAATAAAAAGCCTGGTAAAATTAATCTTGGTGGTAACATCATTTGAAATGCTTTATCAAAATAATCTACATTTCCTTTAGTAATTAGATACCAAAAAGCTTTTAAAAAGTCGGTCTTAAAATAATGATACTGAGCTGCTATCCATCTACTTCTTTGATTGTTAAATGCTTTAGCTTGGCTTACTTTTTCATCGTAACAAATTGCATCGTCCCTATATTCAAACTTATACCCTCTTTTTAATAAATTTAATTCTAGCTCTTTATCCTCTGCAACAGAATCAATTTTGCTCATAGTATTCTTATATAATTGATAAGAAAAGGCCATGCCCGACCCCGCCAATCTAGAGGACAAACCAATAGCACGATGACCTTTGCTATAGATATTGTTATTAATCTCTTCGCTTATAGCATCCAACATAGCAAAATCTTTGGTGTTTTTAGCGGCTCTATGTCCTTGTACCACATGATAACCTGCATTGATGGAATCGTTTATTTTCGTAGTAAAATCATGCGCCAAAACGTTATCGGCATCTAAGATTAACGCCACATCATATTTGTTTTCAGGGATTTCTGCCATTGTTTCATTTAATGCTTTTGCTTTGGTGCTCTTCTCAAAAGAAACTTCTTTTACCTTTATTGGTAATAAATTTAAAGCATCTAATGTTTTTTGTTGAAATGAATCAGCAATAACAATTACATCAAATAGCTCTGCTGGATAGTCTTGGTTTAAAGCTTCCTTAGCAACATTATAAATAACAGCATCTTCTTTATAAGCAGGTATGAATAATACAAATCTATTCTGTTTGTTTATTATTGGTTTTTTAACCTTGCGAGGTAACTTTCCAAGTATGGCATAAGTTATTAAAAACATGACGGATGCTCCTAGATAAACCAATAGAAGGTAGTGTAATATTTCAAGTGCTATCATAACTGTTGATTTTTGTTAACATTAAAATTGGTAAAATTCCAGGCCACTCCTCTATATAAAGCGGATAAATGCTCTTTATTAAATAAATATTTGATGGTATTTTTTGGAAGCGAAATCATAAAAAAATAAATCATTGCAAGTAAAAAAGTGATTCCATAACTATTTCTTCGCAAAAATAACACCCTATTTCTGTTAAGGTAGTAGGTTTTTAAAGGACTATTTTTTCCTGTAGAAATAGATTCTTTATGCAAGATTGCCGAGTTCGGTTGATAATAAATTGTATATCCTGCTTTCCTAACTCTTTCTGCAAAATCATATTCTTCATAATACAAAAAATAACCTTCATATAACAACCCTAATTCTTCTAAAACACTTTTTCGTATCATCATACAAGCGCCGTGAGGATAAAAGGTTTCTTTAACTTCATTGTATTGACCACTGTCCTTTTCTTTATCGCCGTCACTTCCAGCCCTTGACGTAATAGGGTTTAAAGCAGATGTTCCTGCATATTGGATAATATTATCTTCATAAAAATAAAGAATTTTTGAGCTTGCTATTGCTATTTTTTTATCAGATTCCATTAACTCCACTAAGCTATCTAGGAAGTCTGGTTTAACTTCAGTATCATTGTTTAACAGCAAGATATAATCTCCTTTTGCTTGTTTTAAAGCGATATTATTTCCCCCCGCAAAACCTAAATTTTTCTCACTTATTATTAATTGAACTTCTGGATACATTTCTTTAATAATAGATGGAGAGGTTGTAGGAGAGGCGTTATCTACAATTAATGTTTCAAAATTAGGATAAGTAACTTTTCGTAAAGAGGCTAACATTTCGCAAGTAACTGTGGGCTGATCGTAATTTACACTTACTATCGACACCAAGGGTTGTTGATATTTATTTTTCATAAATTTTGGTTTTTAGTTTAATTGCTGAATTGCCTTATAGATTTCTTGAACATTATTTTCCCAAGTATGACCTTTGGCAAAATTAATTCGCTGTTGCTGTTTCTCTGGACTGTTTTCTTTTAAGGCTTTCTCTATCAAATTAATATAATCTAATGCCGTTTGTCCTAAATAGACGTAATCTTTAAAGATTTCCATTGTTGGTGTTTGAGTAGCTACTGTAGGTTTTCCCATTGCTAAATACTCATCAATTTTCCTAGGGTAATTCCCTATAGTTAAATCATTAACTACTTGTGGATTCATGCAGACATCAAAATATTTAATATATGCTGGAAGTTCATCTCCACTTTTACTTCCTAAAAAATGAACATTGCTTATCTGGTGTAATTCACTATTTTTAAATGCATCGTCCTCTGGTCCAACTAAAATGATTTGCCAATCGGTTTTGGTTTTTGCTATTTCAACTAGCAAATTAATATTTAATCGCATTTCAGTTAAGAAGCCGATATAACCAATTTTAACGCCTTTAATTTTTGCTAGATCTGTAGGTTCCGCAACTTCATTTGGTTTAAAAAGTTCTAAATCACAACCTTGTCCAACATAGTAAGAGTTTGAATTAAATGGCTTAGCATAATCTCTTAAATAAGGTGAGTTTGAAACTACTAAATCGGCAGATTTTATGGTTTCCTTTTCTAATCTTGTACCGTGCTTTTTAAAATAATCTTGCGTGATTAAGTTGTCTCTAATATAATAAATGTATAGTTCAGGACTGAGTAACTCTTTCAGATAGACACCTCTAAACATAGAACTATCATTAAATAATATGTACTCTTCAAACCCTAATTGTTCAGTAATTCTTTGTATTTCAGAGGCTAATCTTTTTGTGTTTAGTTTATTAAAAAAATCAAATATTTTTTTATTTTTTAACCAATTAACGGACTCAAAAACTATTTTAGGGTAAAAAGACCAAAAGGCGTCACCCAACTTAATTAAACCGGAACTTTGACCTTTTAAGACAGATAGCCTTGTTAAATCATTTGGATCTGTAAAAGTCCATTTTAAAAATTTTTTTCTATCTAACGGGACGTTAACATAGATTACCTTGTTGTTTTTTGCTAATTCTGTTGCAATGTTTTTACAATTACTTCCTATGGATACATCCCATGATTGCATTCCTACAATGACTATGTTTTTTCTTTTAATCATAATTTTAGAGTTGTTGTAAATAAATATTTTCTATTTCCTTACACATCCTGTCAATAGTATAAGTTTGTAAAATAATCTCTCTAGATTTTTTTCCAAATTGAGCCATCTTAGCTTTGTCTTGGTGTAAATCAATAAATGCATTAGCTAAACTTTCATAATCCCCACAAGCAATTAAAATACCGTTTTCACCATCTTCAATTACTTCCTTAGAACCATCAACTCCTGTTGACACAATAGGCTTCTCCATTGTCATAGCTTCTAATAAACCAAGTGGTAAACCTTCCCATAATGAGGGTAAAGTATAAATATCGATAGTGCTTAACACATTAGGCATGTCTTGTCTAAAGTCCGACCATACAATCATGTCTTCAATATCTAACTCTTTAACTAAGGCTTTCACATCTGCCAATAAATCTCCATTTCCCATTAAAAGGAATACGATATCGTTTGTTTTATCTTTTACTTTTCTAATGGCTCTAATTAAAGTTAAAGGATCTTTTTGGACGGTCATTCTAACTAAAAAACCTACAATAGTTTTATTTTCTGGTAAACCGAGTTCTTTCTGTAGATTTAGTAATTTTTTTGAAGGATTAAATTTTTCAGTATCAACGCCATTATAAACGACCTGGGAGTTACTCATTCCAAATAGATTAATTCCATCTTTTTGATTACTACGTGAAACAGTAATAGTAACATCTGCTTTTTTTGTTAAGAAACTTTCACTTTTAATTTTCAACATTTTAATCCATGGATTTTGATTTTGATGAAAAGACCATCCATGAACTGTATAGATTATTGGTAACCCTAATTTTTTTGCGGCCCAAAAAACATTAGAATTTGCTCGTGTACCATGTGCATGAACAATATCAATTTCATGGTCAATCATAAATTGCTTCACTTTACCCCAAACTCTTACATCATAGGGTATTTCTGTGTAAATTACGTGAGCATCAATACCAAGATATTTTACTCTTTCAACCATCGGACCTTCTGTAAAAGATAACACAATTGGCTCAAATTTTGATTTATCAATATTGGTTATTAAATCTAGAACATGCGTTTCTCCTCCTCCAATTTTTCCCTGACGAATGGTTTCTAGTATTTTAATTTTTTTTATCATTGTTTTTTTTCAGTCTCTTTATCTCGTTGATTTCTTAAAACAGATTTTAACATTTGCAGATTTACAAATGACTCAGGGGAATTTCATGAAATTGTAAATCTTTAATTTTACTGTTAGTATCTGTTTCAATATACTTCGCTTGGATAAATATTAACTAGTATGATGTCTTTACTTTATTATAAGTTGTTTTTTTTGGATTGTTCTGAATGAATCAGTTCGTAAAGTTTTAGATAGTCTTTTGCCATATTGAGCCAAGAGAATTGTTTACTCCGCTCTAAACCCTTGTGGGAAAGAGATTTTCTATATGCTTCGTTATTCATTATTTCTATAAGCCCTTGAGTGATTTCTTCTGGATTGAATGGGTTGACTATGTGTGCTGCTCCACCAGAAACTTCTGGCATAGATGATGTATTTGATGTAATAACAGGTACATTACAAGACATTGCTTCTAGCATTGGAATACCAAAACTTTCCCTAAGCGATGGATATAAAAAGACGTCACACTGCGAATATATCGCCGGTAAATCAGTGTTTACAACATACCCTGTTAAAATAATCTGGTCTATAAGTTTAGGGTCATTTATTTCAATTAGAAGTTTATTAAGTTCTATTGTATCATAATCTAGCATAACTAGCTTGTGATTAGAATCTGTTTGTTTTAAGTAATCTGAAAAGGCCTTTAGTACTCCTTTCGTGTTCTTTTTAGGATCTGTATTTCCCAAGAAAAAGAAATATTTTTCTGGTAAGTTGTATTTTTCTTTTACCCGTTTAATTTCTTCTGTATTGGAAACAGGTTTAAAATGTTCGCTTACCCCATTATAAATAGCACCGAGCTTATGATCATGTTTGAGTCCGAAGAACTCACTGATTCTATTTTTCTCAAAATTAGAAACTGTAATTACTTTTTTACTTTTCTTAACTACGTGAGGCACTATTAATTTTCGGTATATATTTCCAAATTTTTGATAAGTGCTTGCGCTACTATTCAGTATCGTAAAATAACTACTTTCCATATAAATGATGTCATGGAGAATAGTAATTAAAGGAATGTCAGTAAAAAAGGGTGCTGTATTACTAGTACAATGTAATAGGTCGCAACCGTATTTTTTTGCGGCTTTAGGTAATGCAATTTGTTCCCAAGTAGGGTAGGGGCCTCCATCTAACTCTATGATTTTAAAATTTGATGTTTCTTTAATTACTGAATTACCCTCATCTGGTTTTACAAAGATGAAGTATTCATTTTTTTGATCTATGATTTGAAGATTTTTAATAAGCTCCAAAGCAACCATGTCCATGCCATGTTTTTTTTTACGAAAAATGCGCTGACCTTCTATTCCTATTTTCATAATATATTTAAGAGTTGCTTAATTAAAATTAAAAAAAGTGAATGATTTTAAATTTTTTATTTTTAAAGTATTTTTGACAAATACTCTTTTGGATCTCTTTCGAAAATTTGCGGGTTTGTCATTATTGCCATAGAAGCATAAATCAATAAAGAGGTCGGCATTTGACCTAACACTTCATTACCGTATGATGCGACCATGATTCCGGCCATTCCTGAAATTAACGCACTCATTTTTAACTTTGTTATTGGATCCCGAATTCTGAACATAACCTTAAAAGACGCCATCCCTATAACATAAAATAAAATAATTAGATGTAATGTTAATCCAATAATACCCATCTCTGCCCAAATCATAACGTACCAGCTATCAGTAGCAACATTAGAAAGGAATGCGTTTGGTAAAAATCGCTGAGCCTTATCACCAGCATGTCCAATACCACCTCCAAATGGCCTCGAGGCAAGGTAAACTTTTAGTTTTTCTTGATTTTTGAGTCTCACTTGTAATGAGGCATCATTCGGGTCAAACGCAGTCCTCATTCTTCTTATTTCGGCATTTCCATTGGCAATCATTGTAAATTTAAAAAATGCAAAAATCAGTACAATGAATATTATACCTGCGCCAAGCACTTTAATGTTTTTTCTTAAGATAAAATAGGTCATAAAACCTGCGAATGGTACACTTATAGCACCTCTTGTTCCTGATATCATCATTCCATATAAACCAAGAATTCCGACAGTAATAAAAAATAATCTAGGAAGCCCCTTTTTAGTCATAGAATATATTATAGCGACTACAGCTGAATAACCTTGATTTGCGCCAAAATTACCTGCGTCACTTAAAAATGAAAAAATCCTCAATTTACCAAATAAAACATGGGTTTGAGCAGCGCCTTCATCCAGCCAAGCTTGCTCTGCAGCATCAACTCCAAAAATCATCTGTCCCATTCCTTTTAGTGATGCAAGTATTGAAAACACACCCCATACGTATAGAAAACGATCTAATTTTTTATTAGTATTGATAAACATGAACGTAATAATAACAAAGAACAGGAAATAAAATCCAATGCTTCTGCCAGCAATCCATGCTTCTACACTTCGAGCCTCCGGATTTACAAGTTGTAGAATGCAGTATCCCAGCCATATAATCGCTAGGACTGTAACATCCTTGTTAGCTGGAGACCAGTCAACTCTTTCTCTAAATCGTGAAAAAATAAGAGCTAAAAAGGTTAAAAGCATAATCCCATCCATAGTAAAACCAAGGGGAAAACTTGTTTTTATGTAACGTGTTGCGCCAAGTAGAAGAAAATTAAGTCCAATGGCCGTATAAAACCCAATAATTGGATTTTTGAATAATATATAAAGATAAATAGGTGCAACCATGAGAGCCAGCGATAGGGCCACTCCTACAATCTCTAATTTTGCAAGTATTAGTGATATCGTCAATAATACAAATAATAGTAATAGCATAGCCTTAGGTTTAGCTAGGCTAGCAGAACCTGACATTCCATCAAAAGGGTTTAAATTATTACTTGTGTTCAATTTAATTTCTTATTTATTTTAAAAAAGGACTAAAGCGATTGTTAGTTGCTTTATTAATAATTTTTTTATAGAAAGTTATTCCGCTCGAGAATATTTCTCTATACGTCAAAGACAATTCTTTATTTAAAAAGTACATTCCCATCCAAATACCAATCAAAGTGAATATTATTGATGCTACTGCTACAATAATTAAAGATTTAAAAATAAAAATGGCAATAAAATCTCCAATTACATTTGCTAGCAACATGATAAATACTTTGATGGCATTAATTTTAGGTTTATTAATACTGTCTAAACCGACGCCTGTCATTCTATCAATAGGTAGTAATAATCCATAAATGGAAAATACTCTAACAATATCTACGACATTAAATCCGGTTATGGGATCCGTTTTTAAATACTGATGCCCACTTATGACAATAACAAAGAATTCAGCAAATACAAATGTGATCAAACTTATACCCACAAAAAGATAGGTTAAAGCTCCTGAATAGGTATAAAACAAGCTTTTTACTTCATCAATTTGATGATGTAAACTAGCTTTAGACATCTTAGGGAAAGCCGTAGCAACAAAACTTCGTAAAGGAATTTGTTGTAACTCTGTCAGTTTTAAAGGGATACTATAAAGTGCAACGGCAGCATTTCCCATTGGACTCAAACTAATAATTAAAGTATCAGCGCTTCGTAATAAGTTAGTTCCTATTAATGTAAAAGTGGTATACTTTCCAAAATCCAATAATGTTCTGTTGGTTGCTGAAGTTGCCTTTGAAATGTATTTTGTGCCATCCCATCCTAGAATTATTGTGATTAAAGAGGTGAAACCATTAATAATAATCAAAGCAATAACTAAATTATTTAAAGTCATTTCTGCAAAAAAGTAATTAAACAAAATCACAAGAAAAAATAACCCACTGTTAATTGCTTTTACTATTAAAATTTGTCCGTATTTTCTATCAGCCTGTAACACGACAAGTGCATTATTCCATGGTAGATTTAAAAATGCTAATAAAGGATACCACTTAAAGAACAAATGATAACCAGAATTACTAATTGTAGAATTAAAAAAAGTATTACAAAACATTAATATAATGGCTATCAAAATAGTCGCTCCTAGACCAATTAAAGCATTAGATCCTATTAGTTTAACCCTGGAAGAATCATTTGCGCCGGATAAAAACCTAATTAAGCCTGTATTGGTAATACCAAATCGAAACATTTCTACAAAAGAGCCTCCAGTTATAAATAATACCCATTCACCAAATACATCTAAAGATAAACTTCTTGCCAAAAAGGCAAAGCCAGCAATGCCTAAAATAGCAATAACAACATTTCCTGTTAATGACAGAAAATTATCTTCTTGTATTATTTTTTTTAACATTCTCATTAGTTAATTTAGATTTGATTTTTAGAAAAAAATTGAAAATTAAACATGGCTTTCATTTTTTTTCTAAAGTCGGTGCGCTTTTTTGGTAGGTCTCCTAATACTGATTCTATCTCATTTAAGTTTACTCCATTAACAATAATTCTTATTTTAGAATCTGACATATCTAATACATTTCTTGTGGCAGATACGTCCGCTTCAGACCAGACTCTATTAGAACGGCACACAAGAATTCCTAAATCTGCGTGGGTCATTAAATCTGCGGGATAATTATTATATATCAGGGCAGGTAATTCGATAATTACAAAATCAGGATTGTAATTGAGAGAAATATTATTTTGTTTAAGTATGTCGACATAGCTTGTTGCTTCATAATATAGAGGATCTATTTTATAGGAGTAGTACTCTGTACTGTCTAAATAAGTAGCAACCTCATCTAGAAAAGGATTGTTTAGGTCGATTCTAGGGTCTGGGTAACCAAGAAGTTTATTAATAATGGGAAATTTCCTTTGCTGCACAATAGGTTTTTGCTTATTATCATAATTTAGCATCAGTACTTTTTTACCTTCTTGTTTTAGTGTTTTGGCTATGTTTCCAGCTAAAACAGTTTTTCCTTCCATTTTTTGGGTACTAAATACCACTATGGTTTTTACCGGGTTTCCAGATAAATTTGATCCTGTATATCGTAATATGTTTTGAGTAATTATCTCAATTAACCTTTGTTGAATAAACGGTAAATCAATACTTCGTGGATTTAAAATCATTTTTGGCATCATGCCTAATGCTGGTAATCCTATTATTTTACTAGCTATGGTTGCATTTTTCAGTGTGTCATCAAAATATTCCATTATAAATATTATTGCCAAAATTAAAATACCACCTAAAATTGCTGCAGCAATAATTAGTATAGTGCGCTTTGTCGGATTAGGTGATAAAGGATAATACGGTAGGTCAATTGTTTTTATATTTGAAGACATTTCATTGTCCTGCAATTTAAGTTTGGCTAAATTAAGTCCATGAAGAATTTCTAAGTAGCCTTGTTCTGATACTGAAATCTCACGTTCGATTCTTTTTATAGTAGCTCCAGCTGGGGCATATTTTGCATATTTTTCTTGAAAGTCATCATACTGACCGCTCATTGTTTTAATAGTTGCTTTTAGGTTTTCAGCTTCTACTACGTTATTCATCCAGTCTGGAAGTACTTTAGAGACTGGTAAACCATCTAGTGTGTTTTGATAGGAATACAATTCATCAACACTTCTTCTAATATCATTAGTTAAGTTCTCAGTTTGTTTTTTTAGCTCAGCCAATTTGATAACAACTTCTTTATTATTTTTTGATCCTATTTCAGATTGAGTTACAGCTACTTTAAAATTAAGATCGCCTAATTGCTTCTTTTTTTCAAGAACATTATCACTCTTTTCTTGTATAACATCTTGTATTTTTAACTTTTCTTCTAATCTTTTTGTTCCGGCTTGAACCCCTGCTAATTCTGCTGTTTTCTTTTTGAAGTCTACTTCCATATCTTCCTTAACAACCGCTACCGCTTTACTCTGCTCATAATAGTTAATAATATTTGCACCTTTGTTAAATTCAAGAAGTTTATCTTCCCCTTCTTTCAATTTTTGTCTGGCAGTTTCTAGTTCTCCTTCAAAATACTTAACTACATCGTCGGACCTATTTTCTTTGATGTATTTGTAATTTTTTATGCAAACTTGGCTATAGATCGCAAGGGTTTGTTGGCAAATACCGGGGTCGTTAGCTGTATAAGATAAATTGATTAAATCACTATTTGATATTCTAAAGGCTTCAATTTTTGAAATAGCTTTTAGAGAATAATGTTTATCATTATCATAATTAAGTAATTCATACACGAAATTGTGACTACTGCTTTTCATCAATAGAGTTAAATTTCGAACTGTTTTTTCATAATTATTTCGATTAATTTCTGGAGGAAATAGTGAGTTTTCGTGTTCAGATAATATTTTAGAATTAGAATCTACATTCTTACCTTTCTCAACATAATTGTACAAATTTGCTGGAATTTTATTTTTTAATTCATCGTAAAATGTTTTAGATATGTACTTCGGGTTTGCTTCGGGCAACATTAAGTGTAGCGCTAATAAACGGATTGCAACTTCTTCTTGAGTTTCTCTTGATTCGATAATATTTATTAAATTATCAAAAGCGGTATTCGTAGCTTGATAATTAAACGTCTTATCCATTTCTATTGATGAGCCCGATGCAAGACCAGTATATAGAATGGTTTGTGACGAGTACTCAAAAGAAGGGTTCATGGTAAGCAATATAACCATAGTAGCAAGGAGCAATGGAACCACTATTAATAGAATCAAATGCTTTAATATTAATCTTACAAAATCAATTACTGTCATCTCTTTAATTTGAATTAAATACAAAACCGGCCATATCTTCTAATAGTTTTTTTGCTATAATAAATTCAGACACGGCAGATTCATAATCAGCCTCCACATTTGAGGCTATACTTGTGATTCTTACAAATTCTGCAACCGGGACTATACCATTGCGAAATTCCTTTTCGACCATTTCCATATTTACTTTATTATCTCCTAAAGACTTGGATTTTATTTTAAGTATTTTTTGTTTTAAAACTAAGTCTTGGTACATTTTAATGACAGTTTGTCTAACTTCATCCTCTTGAAACTGCGCCATACTCTTCGCCGCATCAACCTCTAATCTAGCTAGGCCTACTTGATTCTTTCGATTGATGAAATCAAAAACTGGAATCTTAAGATAAACCCCTACGCTATAATTAAATTGTGTTGTGGTGGTTAAAGCAGAAGTACTTCCTGTCGCATTCGCATTCGTTGAAAAATTATTGAGATTTCCATATCCCATATCTGTTTGAACCCCCATGTTTTTTGTCCAATAAATACGTTCTGTTGCTAAAGTTGACTCTTTCACCCCGATTTCTTGATTTCTAAATTTGATCATCGCGTTGCGTTTTAAAACTGAATCGATAACAATCTTAATAGGCGGTAGCGTAATATTATCCCTATTTTCAATATCAGTCGATTGTGATTTTACAATGTTAATCGAGAACACCGTAATAGCTAAAATCAATATTATCTTTAATGTATTTTTCATGTTGTTTTATGCCTAAATCCTATTTTTTAAACGGAACCTTTTTGAAGCAATGCAGGAATGGTTCTTAAAATGAGCTTGATGTCATACCAAAATGAATAATTATCACCCTTGAATTGGTCTGCATATTCATTGTCAAGACGCATTCTCTCTTCTTCAGACATTTTTCCGCCTTTTCCTCTTAATTCCACCTGCCATAATCCTGTTATTCCGGGAGGTGCTAAAAATCTTTTTGAGATTTCATCCCCAGTAATCAATTCTGCTTCATAGACTGGTAATGGTCTGTTGCCCACAATTGACATATCGCCTTTTAAAACATTTATTAATTGTGGCAATTCATCTATACTGGTGTTTCTAATAAATTTACCAACTTTCGTTACACGAGGGTCATCGACAATTTTTACAAATGTTGAATTGTTTTTTGCAGCTTCTTGTTTTTGAATGTTGTACCAGTAATCACAAATTACGTGAGTGTCGATATACATCAAAGGAGAGCAAGATTCGCTTGGTGCTAGGGTACTGCACCTAGGGCATGGCTCTTCAAGTGGATTAGTAGTAGAAACTGTTTCTTCTTTTTTGTACTGATTTTTTTCTAATGCTAATTTTTTCAACAATTCGTCAGAACCAGTGCGCATTGATCTTAATTTATAAAAATCAAAAGTTTTACGTCCAACTCTTTTTGATATGTAATACATTTTACCTTTTGATTCTAAACGGATAGCTAGCATGACCAATAACAAGAATGGTGAAGCGACTAAAAGGACAGAAGAAGCAACAAAAATATCGAAAATACGTTTAGATAGCGGCATTTTATACGCTTCTTCAATTGGCTTTTGCTTTACTTTTAAAGTAGTATGTTTTTTGTTAGCGCAAAGAAATGCCGTTCTATTTAAAATAGCAAGAGGTTCTGATACTGATGTTACATAAAAGTCATCAATTTGTTTTTTGAAGGCTAATTTGTAGAGATCAACGTTGAATTCTTTAGATAATAATATAAACGGAATTGTATTAAATGAGCTGTTTTCTCTCATCCAATCAAAAAGGAATATACCGTTGTTTCCGGGAAGATTATAATCACAAATAATGGCATCTGGTTGCTTATTATTTTCAAGATAATTAGTGACCTTAACACTATTTTCTAAGGTGATTATATTCCATTTATTGTGCTGCTGCGAAACATCAAAATAGGATGGGTTATTTCCGATGTATAAAATAGTAAGAATTGGATCCATGTTAATAAGGTCTTTAAATTCGGTTGTAATTCTAGTTGGTAGTTTTTTTACCACTCTATCGCATAGTGAATGGGATACAAGTTTTTCTTTACCAGTTCATCCAGTTCTTCAGGATTAAAAGGTTTTGTAAGATAATCTTGCGCGCCTAGTTTATAACATTTTATGCGTTCCTTACTTTCTGATTTTCCCGATAGCATGATGCATGGTGTATGCTTTGTAAAACCACGTTGACGCAGTTCTGTTAAAAATTCATAACCATCCATTTTTTCCATTTGAATATCACTAATAATTAAGTCAGGGATATTGTCGTCTAGCCATAGTAAAGCATCAAGTCCATTATTCATTGATACAACCTCGTAATTTTTTGAAAGGAAATTTTCTAATAGAAGACAAATGCTCATTTCATCATCTAAAACTAATATTTTTTTCTTCATAATTTCTTCTTTTAAGTTTTAAAAACCATTTTAAGCTTTATCTTCTATTTAGATGATAGATTTAAAGAAGGCTATAGTTTTTAGTAAGCCTTCTTCAAGGTCTATCTTAGGTGACCATTCTAGTTCTTTTTTTAGCTAATGAAATATCGAGTTACCGCTGCATTGTTTAGCGGGCGGGTAAAGTTTGATAGACTATTTTTGATTTAGAGCCACTGAGTTTTCTAGACATCGTTTAAGATTTTAATTCCAAACTATCTTTTGTCGTATCTATACCTATACAAAAGTAATCAAAGCCACTTTCTTTCATTTCTTCTCTATCGTAAATATTACGACCATCAAAAATGGCGGGTGTACTAAGTAATTTTTGAACAATTTTTAGATTTGGAAATTTGAATTCTGGCCATTCTGTAAGTATGGCTAGACAATCAGCATCAATCAGTGTCTCATATTGATCTTCACAGTACGAGATGGTATCGCCAAAATGATGTTTAGCTTCTTCAATTGCAATTGGATCATATGCTTTAACTATGGCGCCAGCTTCTAATAAATATTTAATAATATACAATGAAGGAGCTTCTCGCATATCATCAGTTTGCGGTTTAAAGGAAAGGCCCCATAGTGCAATCGTTTTGCCTTTAACATCTCCTTTAAAATACTTCATGATTTTAGTGAAAAGCACTAGTTTTTGATCATTATTTACGGCTTCGACTGCCTTAAGTACTCGTAATTCATAATTATGTTCGCTGGCTGTTCTAATTAAAGCTTGAACATCTTTTGGAAAGCAAGAACCACCATAACCAATACCTGGATATATAAATTTGTGTCCAATACGAGAATCTGAACCAATACCTTTTCGTACTTTATTTATGTCTGCGCCAACAATCTCGCAAAGGTTTGCAATGTCATTTATAAAACTGATTTTCGCAGCTAGCATGGCATTTGCGGCATATTTAGTCATTTCGGCTGAAATGATATCCATAAATATCACAGGATGACCATTAAGGGTGAAAGGTTTGTAAAGGCTTTTCATTAAGTCTTCCGCTCTTGCACTTTCTAGACCCACTACAATTCTATCTGGTTTTAGGAAGTCATCAATAGCCGCTCCTTCTTTTAAGAACTCAGGATTTGAGGCTACGTCAAATTCTATTTGTACATTTCGTTTATCTAATTCTTCTTGTAATGCTTTTTTTACTTTTTGAGAAGTACCTACTGGAACTGTACTTTTTGTAACCACTAACATATAATCGTTGATGTGTTTCCCGCAATCTCTCGCGACAGATAAGACGTACTTTAAGTCTGCACTACCGTCTTCATCTGGTGGGGTTCCTACAGAAATAAATAGAACTTCAGAATCTACTAAAGCCGCTGCAATATCAGTAGTGAAACTTAAGCGCCCTTTTTTCATGTTTCGGGTGATCATTTCTTCTAAGCCCGGCTCATAAATAGGGATAATACCTTTATTTAAGTTGTCTATTTTAGTGCGGTCTATATCTACACACGTAACATCAATACCAACTTCGGAAAAACACGCACCAGTCACTAGTCCCACGTATCCACTTCCAACAATTACAATTTTCATACTATTTAGGTTTTTATAGGTTGTCAAGCAATATTTAACTTTTAAAATTGGAACTAAAATCTAAAAATTAAATACTTGGTTTATAATCACAGCGTTATTACAATAATAGCATGGATTTATTATTCAAATATAATACAAAAACAACACGAACATCGATTAAGCGCAAAAAACATCGATTAAATGTAATACGTTGTTTGCGTTTACCAAATTTTTAGTGATATTGAGTTGAAATTACAATAAAAGCGTACATAAACTTGAAATAGTTTTTGGGAATTATTTGATATTGTAACGTCGGTAATCTGCTATTCGAATAATTTTTTAATTAGTTACAACTGAAAGTGAAGTTTTTAAAAACTATCATAATCTGAAAGCAGATCAACAAATTAAGTTTAAGAAGAAAACAAAGTGATTTTAGAAATATTTTTAGACGTAGGATAACCTAAACTGCATTTAAAAATAGAACTATTGTATTTATTAGCACATAATTGGGTTTTTTGTGATCCAATGTATTTTATTTTAAAGTTGCTTAATTTTGAAGAAGCTGCAATGCGATAAAATTTTATTAAGATAAATAATTTCTAGAGCTCATTTAAAAAACGAGTCATGGTGTCTAAGATCTCAGTAAACTTTTCGTGAAGATTATTGTTATCCTCATTTAAGTTTAATTCATGCTGATTCGCTAGTACATAACTAACTTCAAGCCCTAAGAGACTAATTTTATGTTTAATTTTATGTACATTGTTTGCAGCTAAATCGAATTTTTTCGCTTGGATATTTATTAAATAGACATCTCTTTCTTCAGGGAATTCCTTTTTTAAAACGGTAAGTATTTTTTCTTCAAAAGCTTTATCTCCTCCTGTAAAGCTGTTTAAATAAGAGAAATTTGGTTCTTCCATAATTATTTGTTGCTGATTAAATAAAACAGTATTCTAATCTAGACTTGCAATTATAGCCAAATCTTAACTCTATAGAATTAGATGTTTTTTATAACTATAAAACGGCTAAAAGCAAATCAAGAAATAGGCCTTTAAGCCTTTAAAAAAATTTGCAGAACATACTGTTTAATGATGTAATCTATTTTCTATTAATATTATTTTTTCCTTTATTTTTTTGCTTTAAAACAGATCTCTCTGAAAAATAGGATCTAAGGTGATAAAACAGTTTTTTTTATATTATTCCTTTTTCTTTCATTTCGATAATTACATCTGAAGCATTTTTAAACGTAGGTGGCTGTTCTATAATGCTTCCTACTCTTTTTTTGTTCAGCTTAAAAGTAATGTCGTTTTCTGTAGTGAATAAAAGGGCTGTCAAAAACGGATTGTTCATATAAGGTGCTAGTACGATAAAGGCTTCGTCAATGGTATGAAAACTTTCTATTTCCTCTGTTTTGTACTTTGCGCTAAGTGAAAGACTAAAAACGTCATCTTCCAATAACACAGGACGAACATAAATGTTTTTCAGTTCTGTATCACCTATGGTCTTCGCCAAAGTTAATTTGGCATAAGTTCCGTTTTGAATACTTTCTTTAACTTTTTCCCAAAATTGAACGAATACGGGTTGGAATGACATAAAATTATTTTTTAACTGTTGAATGATTCTCAGATTGAGTTTGCAAAATTAAGATTTGTATGTCTAAATAGCGGTCTAATATTAGAAAAGTTTGTTTTCTGTGTATAATATCATCTAACATTTAAATACTAAATGAAGTAAAACAGCAGATTCACTAATCTTGTGACTAGTGAATCTGCTGTTAAAAGTTATTTTGATGTAAAGGAATGTTTAGTTATTCTCCTGTAAATACGGCTTTTCTTTTTTCTAAGAAAGCGGTTGTTCCTTCTTTAAAATCTTCGGTACCAAAACATTTCCCGAAAGATTTTATTTCCGTTTCAAAACCATTTTCACCGTCTTTGTAATTAGCATTTATTGCTTTTATAGCTTTGCTGATTGCCAATGGAGAGTTTCTCATGATTTTTTGTGCTACTCCATTACAGAATTCTAAAAGCTCTGCTTGTGGCACCACATGGTTTACTAACCCATTTCTGTAGGCTTCGTCAGCAGTTATCATACCAGCAGTCATAATCATTTCCATGGCACGACCCTTACCTATTAACTGTGGTAAGCGTTGTGTTCCACCATATCCAGGAATAACTCCTAAAGATACTTCTGGCAAGCCCATTTTAGCATTATCTGAAGCGATTCTAAAGTGACAGGCCATGGCTAATTCTAATCCTCCTCCAAGTGCAAATCCGTTAACGGCAGCAATAACTGGGATTTTCAGGTTTTCGACAAAATTAAATAAAATGTCTTGTCCTTGGGCAGCTAATTGAACGCCTTCTTCAACTGAAAAATCAGCAAATTCAGCAATGTCAGCTCCCGCCACGAATGCTTTTTCACCGCTTCCGGTTAAAATTACCACTCGGGTTTCGTAATTTTTTTCCAACTCCTGAAATGCCTGGTGCAGTTCTTGAATCGTGACTGTATTTAGGGCATTTAGTTTTGTAGGGCGGTTTATAGTTATTGTTGCAATACTGTTTTCTTTTGCAACTAGAATGTTAGTGTAGCTCATTTTAGTAATTTAAGAGTTAATTATAGGAAGAGACACCGTAAAACGAGTTCCTTTTCCATATTCTGTATCAAAGGTAATTGTTCCCTTGTAATTTTCAATTATGTTTTTGATAATACCCAAGCCTAATCCCATTCCGCTGTTTTTAGTGGTGAATTTGGGTTCGAAAATACGACTAATATCTTCAGGCTTGATTCCGATTCCATTGTCTTCTACGATTATTAACACGTTGTTGAGGTCTTTTTTTACGGCGACAAAAACGGTTTTGTTTTCCTGATGTTCGGGTATTGATTGAATGGCGTTTTTAACCAAATTGGTAATGATTCGAATCAATTGTGTGCGGTCTATTTTTGAAATAATTTCAGGAGATTCACTTTCAAAGACAATGTGTTCGTCATTGAAGATATCTAATGACAACTCAACGACTTCCACTACATTCAGCGTTTCATTTTGCTGCGCGGGCATAGAAGCAAAATTAGAAAAAGCAGATGCAACGGCATTCATCGTGTCGATTTGCTGAATCAGCGTTTCCGAGTAATCTTTCATTTTTTGTATGATGTCAGGATCTTCGGGATTGAATTTTCTTTCCAAGCTTTGTACCGTCAAACGCATTGGAGTCAATGGATTTTTAATCTCATGTGCTACCTGTTTTGCCATTTCGCGCCAAGCTTCTTCTCTTTCACTTTGCGCTAATTTTACCGCACTTATCTCGAGTTCTTCCACCATTCGATTATAAGATTTAATCAGTAAGTTTATTTCTTTACTGCTCGCTTCTAATACTATTTTTTTATTTTTTTGGCTTAAGCTAGTTTCATTTATTCGGTCTGAAATTGTTTTCAGTGACTTTGTGATGTAAGTTGAAAGAACATAAGCCAGTCCAAAGGCCACAATTAACATGAAAGTATAGACCTGTCCTAAACGGATTAAAAAACTGTGTAGTTCCTTTTCATAAAAACCGTCATCCTCGAGATAAGGTAAGTTTAAAACACCCAATGGTTTGAATTTGTCATCTTTTATTTGGGTAAAAGAAGATCTGTTTTTTACGCCGTTTATGGTTTTAATGTCAACATATCGTTTTTCGATAGAAGAACGAACCAGTTTTAATATGTATTTTGGAATGGGAGGCGAAACTTTATCAACGGAAAAAGATTCTTTGGAGGATTTTAACAGCTTCCCTTCCAGGCTGTAAATATTTATTTCAATATTGTGAATGTGGGCTAGTTCATGAATTTTATCCTTGAAAATTAAATCCAGATTTTCAGTAGTTAAAGGGTAGGTTGTTGTCGAAAGAACGTAATTAATATGTTCTCTTACTGCGTTTTCTTTCCTTTCTAATCGCTCCTGATGGTATTCTTTGGCTTCGTTTTTAAATTGGATAATCGAGATGGAAGCTAATAAAACAGAGGCTACAATTATCAGTACGATCATCGAAAGAAAAATCCGAATTCGTAGCGATAACATCGATAATTTGAAATCTTTTAGCATTGTTCTGTTTTTAGTATTCGGTCTTTTAATTTGTTAACATTCAGACAAACTGAACACTAAAAGACTGATCACTGATCGCTGTTCTTCTCGCGTATTTTTTTATAAAACTTAAAACCTAACATTATAGTAATTGAAAACAGGAAAATTCCAGCAACTCCGTAAATCCAATTGACGGCATTTTTTAAGACGACTAAAAAAACGACTGCAAAAAGAATAATGGTAGCGCCTTCATTCCATAAGCGCATAAAATTAGTTGTGTATTTAACTTGGTCGTTTTGTAATTGCTTAAATATTTGATGGCACTTACCATGGTACAAATACAACACAAATACGAAGCCAAGTTTTACATGCATCCAAGGCATTTGCAACCAAGACTTTCCTAAATCAGTAAAAAATAGCATCCAAAAAGCAAAAATACTCGCTAGAATCGCCGAAGGCCAAGTGATAATATACCACAAACGATACGTCATTATTTTATATTGCTTTTGTAAAATTTCTTTTTCAGGTGACGGTTTGTCTGCCGCTTCTATTTGGTAAACAAATAAACGAACGATATAAAATAATCCTGCAAACCAGGTGATTACGAAGATGAGGTGTAGGGATTTGAGGTAGTTATAATATTCCATCGATAGTTTTAGTCAATTTTGTATTCATTTCTTTTTTTAGAAAATAACCTGTTAGCATCGTTGACAATACATCAGCAATAGGGAAGGAGACCCACACCCCAAAAATACCGAAAAAATTCGGTAGTATGAGAACTAAAGGAATTAGGAAAAATCCTTGTTTACTGAGCGTTAGTAATAATGCTTTTTTAGCTTTTCCTGCTGCTTGAAAATAGGCTGCGCCAATTAATTGGATGGCAATAATAGGAGAAGCGGCAAATACCCAACGCAATGCATTAGGTGTTTCTGCAATAACCGTAGGATCAGTAGTAAAAATCGCTACTATTGGTGTGGCATAGTAAAGAATAACAACAAAAATTAAAGAAGCCAATAGAGCCGCATATTTTATTGATATTTGAATGCTTTCTTTTACTCTTTCATAATTATGGGCTCCATAATTATACCCTGCAATGGGGATAAAGCCTTGGGTGATTCCAAGAATAGGGAATAGGGCAAACATCAACATTCTACTGATTATTCCGTAAACGGCAATGGAATGTTCGCCACCATACGAGTATAAAGTATGGTTAAGAATAATGGCTAAAACACCTATTACTCCTTGTCTTGAGAAAGTTACGGAACTTAGCTCGGTAATTTCTTTAATGATGGGTAAGTGTAATTTAAAATGTCTCGCTTTTAGTTTCAATTCGCTTTTGTACACAAAAAACCAAAGCACGAAAAGGAAGCACATAAAGTAGGAAATGGAGGTTGCTAATGCTGCTCCAAACATTCCTAATCCCATCACTTTTATAAAAATAATGTCTAAAATAATATTAACAAAAGCGGGAATAATCATGGCGACCATAGCAAATTTAGCTTTGCCTTCTGCTCTTATAATATTATTTCCCATCATACAAAGGGCAAGGAAGGGTACTGAATAAATGATAGGTGAGAAAAATTCAGTCGCCGGTTTAATAATAGCTCCTTTTGCACCAAAAATAAGTAGCATATCAGCACTAAAAAAGATGCCTACTATTACAAAAAGTGATGCTAAAATAAAGGTCATCATAATTTGATTGGCAAAAGTGGTTTTCGCTTTTTCGTATTTTTTAGCGCCTAAAGCCCTCGAAAGTACAGAGCCACCACCCACTCCAATAGCCATACCTAATGAGGATATCAGGAACGTTATTGGTAAGACTACTGTTACGGCCGCAATAGCTAGCGAACCGATCCACTGTCCTACAAATATTGTGTCAATAAGAATATTGACGGACATAAACAAAATCCCAATAGAGGCAGGCAAGGCCTGTTTCATCAAGAGTTTTTTTATATCCTGGGTTCCTAATTCCTCGGCTGAAACTGCCATTTATGCAATCGTTTTTTCAACAGCAACCCATTCGGTAATCCAGTTGCTTACGGTATTGCACCAGGCATCGCTATCGTTCAAGCAAGGAATTGCCAAGAACTCTTCGCCACCATGTGCCTTGAATTCGTGGTTAGCTTCCATCGCGATTTCTTCTAATGTCTCTAAACAATCAGATACAAAAGCAGGGGTTACCACTGCTAATTTTTTAATTCCTTTTTCAGGCATTTTGTTTACTTCGACATCCGTGTAAGGCGTAAGCCATTTGTCACCTGCTAAACGGGATTGAAACGTTTGGCTGTATTTTCCTTCTGGAATACCTAATAGTTTAACGACCTGCTTCGTTGTTTCGTAACATTGGTGACGGTAACAAAATTCATGTGCTGGTGAGGGCGTATTGCAGCAAGAGCCATCAATTTTACAATGTGATTTAGTAATATCCGTTTTGCGAATGTGTCGTTCTGGAATTCCATGATACGAAAACAATAGGTGGTCATAATCATAACCTTCCAAGTGCCCTTTTATAGAATCGGCAAGGTTTTGTAAATAGTCTGGTTTGTTATAAAAAGCAGGAACTATCGTAAATTTCATTTCTGGAAAATACTTTTTACGGTGTTCTTCGGCTAGTTCTAATATTGTAGTAGTAGAAGCCATTGCATGTTGCGGGTACAAAGGAAAAAGCATCACTTCAGTAACGCCTTGATCATGTAGTTCTTGTAGTCCTGACAAAAGCGAAGGGTTTCCATAACGCATAGCTAATGAAACGGGAACATTCACTAATTGTTTAACCTTAGCATGCATTCTTTTTGAGATCACGACAAGTGGAGAACCTTCATCCCACCATATTTTAGCGTAGGCTGCCGCTGATTTTTTAGGTCGTGTTTGCAAAATGATTCCGCGAACTAATAATGCTCTTAACAAAAACGGAACGTCAATTACGTATTTGTCCATTAAAAATTCGTCCAAATAAGGTTTTACATCTTTTGCAGTTGGACTTTCAGGAGAACCTAAGTTGACTAATAATACACCTTTCATAAATTATATCTTTTTATTATTATCATCGCTTCAGTTTTTTTGGTAAAAACCTTCGCATGCGAATCCCAAAACTTTGGGAGTGGAATCTTGTGGCAAAAGTAATTAAAGTTGGTTTTCTATAAATTACGATTAACTATTTTTTATTTATTGTTTAATATATAAAACCGATGATAAATTAAGTATTCGGATTTATGGACATTAAGTATTTCTTTGGCGTTGTGGCAAATTTCTTTTTGAAGGCAGCGATGAAATGACTTCCGGTGCTGTATCCTATTTTTAATCCTACCTCATTTACATTATAAGATCCACTGTCAAGTAACTTTCGAGCAAAATCCATTTTATAGTCGAATAGAAAACCATAAACAGTATCGCCATAAATTTGTTTGAAACCCATTTTTAGTTTCTTTAAATTTAAACCTATTTCATCTGCTAGTTCTTGTAATCCTGGCGGTTCAGCCATATTAGCAATAATGATTTCTTTGGCTTTTCTAATTTTCATTACATTGTCTTCATCGATCAAAAACGGACATTGTTCCGCATTAGGGTCTTCCGTTCGATTGAAATACAAACTCAATAATTCGTATCCTTTTCCTTTATAGTATAAATTTTTTATCGAAGGATGAAGGCTGTAGTGAAATAATTGTGACAATACAATTGCCATCGACGGACTTATATTTCCTTCGTTATAATATTTTTTATCTTTATTGTCTCCGCTCAAAAAAGTGATGTAATCTGCTTCTGTCGAAAATAAGGCGTGAAATTTCTTGATCGAAATAATTACTGAAATCACCCAAGAATTTGGTGCTAGTTCTAGATTTAGCGGTAACTCTTTTTGAGGATTATATAAAAGCAGTGATTTTTCTTCTTTCAATTCTAAGGCATAATTCCCTTGATTGAATATAAATTTAGCGCTTCCTTTTAATCCAAAATGAAACTGAATCAACCCACTGCTGACTTCCCGTTGGGCATTAAAGGATTCTGTGCTGTCATTCTGAAAACGAATTAGAGTAAAATCATCTTCTATTTTTATAATTTCTTGAGAACTCATAGCGATATTTTTTAATTTAAAACACGACGATTACAAACTCCTTTAGTTTAGAACGACTCTAAATAAGAACGGCTTGATAACTTGATTTCAGTACAAAACTAACTATTTTTGCATTAAAACAGACGATTAGAAATAAAAAAACATTCAGCGACACAAAAAGAACTTCTAGCGTTACTTTTATAAAGTCTATAGTGATAATTTTGTCTCACTTTTTGGAAAAGTATTTATATGGAAAATAATAACCTATCAAAGCATCAGTATTTTTACTCCGTTGGATTAAGCTATAAAAAAGCAGATGCCGAGATTAGAGGAAGATTTAGCTTAGATGCTTTAGCTAAAACACGTTTACTGGAACAAGCAAAGGAGGAAGGGATTGAAAGCTTAATCGTGACTTCTACTTGTAACCGTACTGAAATTTACGGATTTGCAGAACACCCTTTTCAATTAATAAAATTGATTTGTGAGAACAGTCAAGGAAGTGTTGAAGCATTTCAAAAAGTTGGTTTTGTATATAAAAATCAAGAAGCCATAAATCATATGTTTCGCGTAGGAACAGGTTTAGACAGCCAGATTCTTGGTGATTTTGAAATTATATCCCAAATAAGAACCAGTTTTAGCCAATCGAAAGCGTTAGGTCTTGCCAATAATTTCATGGAAAGATTAGTGAATGCGGTAATTCAGGCGAGTAAAAAAATAAAAACAGACACCGAGATAAGTTCCGGAGCCACTTCGGTTTCTTTTGCTTCCGTTCAATATATTATGAAGAACGTAGAAGACATTGGAAACAAGAATATTCTTTTGTTTGGAACTGGAAAAATTGGTAGAAATACCTGTGAAAATTTGGTTAAACATACCAAAAACGAACACATTACTCTAATCAACAGAACGAAAGATAAAGCAGAGAAGTTAGCAGGAAAACTGAACTTAATTGTAAAAGATTATTCAGAGTTACACCTCGAGTTGCAAAAAGCAGATGTTGTTGTTGTTGCTACTGGCGCCCAAAACCCTACGGTGGATAAAGCAATTTTAAATCTAAAAAAGCCTTTATTGATTTTGGATTTATCCATACCAAAAAATGTAAATGAAGATGTACAGGAATTAGATGGTGTTACTTTAATTCACATGGATTATTTATCTCAATTGACAGACGAGACTTTAGAAAACAGAAGAAATCATATTCCAGCTGCTGAGGCTATTATCGAAGAAATTAAAGAAGAGTTTAATGTTTGGACCAAAGGTCGAAAATTTGCTCCAACCATTCATGCGTTGAAAGATAAACTGAATGCTATTAAAAATTCGGAATTAGATTTTCAAAGTAGAAAAATTTCTGATTTTAATTTAGAACAGGCTGAAATTATCAGTGCTAGAATTATCCAAAAAATAACAACACACTTTGCGAACCATTTGAAAGATGATGATACCATGGTAGATGAAAGCATCGAATGGATTGAGAAAGTTTTTAAAATTGGTGCTGTAGCAAAATAGCTAAGAACTAGTTGAATGAAAAATTATAGTCATTTGTAAACTAGCATCTTTCAAAGGGAAAAAGTTATTTAAATTACTCTTAATGTATCTTAATTTCTTAATGGTTTAAAAAAATCAAATGGTTGATAATCATTTGTAAAAAGTAAAAATGGCAGATAAAATAATACGAATAGGAACACGCGATAGTGAACTCGCACTTTGGCAAGCACACACGGTAGAGAAAAAATTAAACGATTTAGGTTATAAAACTCAAATTGTATCGGTTAAATCGACCGGAGATATCATTCTTGATAAGCCACTATACGAATTAGGAATCACTGGAATTTTTACTAAAACATTAGATGTTGCTATGATAAATGGTACTGTGGATATTGCGGTGCACTCTATGAAAGACGTTCCTACGGCTTTGCCAAAAGGGATTGTTCAAGCAGCAGTTTTAGAAAGAGCAAATACCTTAGATATTTTAGTTCATAAAGGCAATCTTGATTTTCTTAATGAATCAGGTACTATTGCTACAGGAAGTTTGCGCCGTCAAGCGCAATGGTTAAATAAATATCCAACCCATAAAGTAGTTGATCTTCGCGGAAATGTAAATTTGCGTATGAAAAAACTCAACGAAGGAGACTGGAACGGAGCTGTTTTTGCTGCCGCTGGTTTAGAAAGAATCAACTTAAAACCAGAGAATTTCATTAATTTAGATTGGATGATTCCTGCTCCTGCACAAGGTGCTATGCTTGTTGTTGCCATGCAAGAAGATGCGTTTACACTTGATGCTTTGTCACAACTAAATGATATTGAAACTGAAATTGTAACTTATATAGAACGTCAGTTTCTAAAAACTTTAGAAGGGGGTTGTACGGCACCTATTGGGGCTTTGGCACGTTATAATGAAGAAGAAGATACCATTCATTTTCAGGGAGTTTTATTTTCGCTTGACGGAAAAGAAAAAATTGAAGTAGAAAAAATTGTTCCTATCGAAGAATGGAAAAAATTAGGTTTCTATGCTGCTCAAGAAGTCTTGAATAATGGAGGAGCAAAATTGATGACAGAAATTAAAAATAATTTGAAGAAATAATGAGCCAAACAAGTATTTTATCCACCAAAACATTGTCGGAAGAACAAAGGCAAGTATTTCTTGATGCTAATTTTGATCTATTAGAACAAGATTTTATCGAAATTAAAAACAATCTTTTTGAACTGAATAAAATCAACAATAATTTGATTTTTAGTAGCCAAAATGCTGTTTTAAGCTTGATGGAACAAACCGGTTGGGAAGTTCTAAAGACGAAACCTGTTTTTTGTGTAGGGATTAAAACCAAAGAATTGCTAGAAGCAAATGGTTTCACTGTGGATGTCTATTTAGACTACGCATCTGAATTAGCGGAGATAATCACGTTAATTTACAATAAAGAAAGCTATACTTTTTTGAGCGGGAATTTGCGCAAAGAGACTTTGCCAGAAGCATTAAAAAGCGCAGGAATAACTTTTAACGAAATCGAAGTTTATGAAACTAAGTTAGCGCCTTTCAAAATATCAGATCAGGAAAATTTTGACGGAATTCTATTTTTTAGTCCATCTGCTGTTGAAAGTTATTTGACAAACAATAAAATCAAGAATGAAGTTTGTTTTTGCGTAGGTAATACTACCGCAAAATCATTAGAATTAAATAAAGTTAAGAACATTGTAATTGCCGAAATACCAACAATCGAAGATGTAATTATTGAAGTTATAGCCTATTATAATACAGAAGAAAGCACTGAGCCATTAGATAAAATATAAAACATGATCAAGAACGACTTATTTTTAAGAGCATTAAAAGGAGAAACAGTACAGCGTCCGCCAGTATGGATGATGCGTCAAGCGGGTAGATATTTACCTGAATTTATTGCGTTGCGTGATAAATATGATTTTTTTACTCGTTGTCAAACTCCAGAATTAGCTGCCGAAATCACGGTTCAGCCTATTCGTAGAATTGCTCCAGATGCTGCCATTTTATTCTCGGATATCTTAGTGATTCCGCAAGCAATGGGAATTGATGTTGAAATGAAACCTAATTTCGGTCCATATTTACCAAATCCTATTCGTACGATTCAAGATGTCGAAAAAGTAATTGTTCCAGATGTTCATGAAACTTTAGGGTACGTCTTTGATGCGATTAAATTGACTAAGGAAATGTTGAATGATGAGGTACCATTAATTGGTTTCGCAGGTTCGCCTTGGACAATTATGTGCTACGCTGTAGAAGGACAAGGATCTAAAAGCTTTGATAAAGCCAAGGGTTTTTGTTTCTCACACCCAGAAGCAGCGCATGTTTTATTACAAAAGATCACTGATACCACTATTTTATATTTGAAAGAAAAAGTAAAATCAGGAGTGGATGCCGTTCAAATTTTTGACTCTTGGGGCGGAATGTTATCTCCAGTAGATTATCAAGAATTCTCTTGGAAATACATCAACCAAATCATTGAAGCCTTGGCTGATGATGCTCCGGTAATTGTTTTCGGAAAAGGATGTTGGTTCGCTCTTGGCGAAATGGGGAAAAGTAGAGCTTCTGCATTAGGAGTTGACTGGACTTGTTCACCTAGAAATGCAAGATACCTTTCAGGTGGAAACATCACTTTACAAGGAAATTTTGATCCGTCAAGACTATTATCTCCAATTCCTGTTATCAAGAAAATGGTTCATGAAATGATTGACGAATTCGGAAAAGACAAATACATCGCAAATTTAGGACACGGAATTTTACCAAATATTCCTGTAGATCACGCGAAGGCGTTTGTTGATGCAGTGAAAGAATACAACCAATAAAAAATGCTAAATAAAGGATTAAGAGACGAAAAGAAAGTAAAGATTGACACTATGTTAAGCACTTTACTTTCTTTGGTTTTTGTACCCAAATTTTGGAATATTGAAGACACCAGTTTAATTGATAATCAGCTTACTGATTTCGATTTAACAACGGAAATTATAGATCAAATTGAAGAAAAAGATTTGATTCAATTGTTAGATAAATACGAAATGGATTGGACTCACAAAGAAAAATTCGCCGATTTTTTAATCGCGTATTCTAGAAGTAATCAATATGATTTTTCGGCAAAAGCAATTGCTATTTATAATCATATTCAAATAGATAGCAAGACGTTTTCATTAGATATATTTAATAAGTTGGCTACTGTAAAAACAAATTTGTGAAGAACTTTGATTGTCAGAATATTAAGTAACATTAGACACTTAAATTACTTTTCTATATTTGTAATTAATAATTACCGTAAACATGACTGAAAAAGAACTACAAGATTATTTAAAGACTAACTACCCGCTTGAAAATGAAAAGTGTGAGTGGAAGGAATTTAAGTCGTTAAAAAGTGCTGTTTCAGGAAGAGCAGGTGACGATATTATTTCTTATGTTTCTGCAATTGCAAACATGCAAGGCGGTCATTTAGTTATTGGCATTCAAGATCAAACGAATGAAATTGTAGGTATTCAGGATTTTGGAGGTTATACAATTGAAGATATTAGGTTTAGAATTAATGGAAATATAACCAATCTAAATATTGAAGGATTTAGTGTTCAGGAATTCACTACTTCAGACACTAAAAAGGCAGTTTGGATTTTCCATATCCCAAAACATCAATTTAGATTACCTGTTTATGCTCATAAAAAAACGTGGCAGCGAATAGATGATAATTTAGTCGAAATGAAAAAAGCTCGGTTAGATGCTATTTTGACCCAAGTTCAAGTTAATGAAGATTGGTCTAAAGTAATTATTCAAGACGCTACTATTGAAGATTTAGATCAAGAGGCATTACAAAAAGCACGTATTGAATTTAAAAAAAGGAATCCTAAATACTTCAACGATGTTGATCATTGGAATGATGTTGATTTTCTAAATAAATCGAAACTTACAATTAAAGGAAAGATAACGAGAACTGCTTTAATTCTTTTGGGGAAAGAGGAATCGGAACACTATTTAGACTCTTCTGTTAAGATTAGATGGAATCTAAAAACTCTTGATAATCAAGATAAAGATTTTGAGATATTTTCAATTCCATTATTGTTATCAATAGATGAAGTTTTTAAGAAAATACGAAATCTAAAATACCGTTACCTACGTGACGGAACTTTATTTCCTGATGAAGTTTTGCGATATGAACCATATACTATCCGAGAGTCTATAAATAATGCTATTGCACATCAAGATTACTCTAAAGGTGCAAGAATTAACGTTGTTGAATTTGAAGATGATCATTTAGTATTTTCAAATTATGGCTCTTTTTTACCAAAGTCGGTAGAAGATGTTGTTTTAAATGACACTCCCGAAGAAGTGTACCGCAATCCTTTTTTGGTTGAAGCAATGAAAAATTTAGATATGATTGAAACCCAAGGTGGTGGTATTCGAAAAATATTTAACTTTCAAAAACAACGATTTTTTCCACTTCCAGATTATAATTTTGATGACAATAAGGTAAAAGTGACTATAACGGGTAAAGTTTTAGATGAAAATTTTGCTAGAATTCTAATCAAAAACTCCAATTTGGGGTTAGACGAGATCATTTTGTTAGACAAAGTTCAAAAACATAAAGAAATAACAGAAATTGAATTCAAGCATCTTAAGAAAGCAAAATATATTGAAGGAAGGAGACCTAATATTTACTTATCTTATGATATTATTGAATCAACAAACGATGAAAATTTACAAGCTGAGTATTTAGCTAACCGTAGTTTTGACGATTCTCATTTTAAAGAGATGATACTTGAGTGCCTTAAGAGATGGGGGAAAACCAAGCGAGATAAAATTGATAACCTTATTATTCCAAAACTTTCCGCTGTCCTTTCAGATGATAAAAAGAAAAAGAAAGTAACAAATTTTCTTTCTGCATTAGGAAAAGAAGGTAGGATACAATGTCTTGCAGGATATTATTGGGAAATAATTTAGACACTTTTAAACACTTTTAGACACTTTTTTAGACACTTTTAAACACTTTTGCTTTAATATAATGAAAGAACAATTTTTTACCTACATACAAAACTTACAAGA
This sequence comes from Flavobacterium sp. Arc2, assembly GCF_041431385.1. Taxonomy (NCBI): domain Bacteria; kingdom Pseudomonadati; phylum Bacteroidota; class Flavobacteriia; order Flavobacteriales; family Flavobacteriaceae; genus Flavobacterium; species Flavobacterium sp. Arc2. The sequence goes on from NZ_JASMRH010000018.1 coordinate 58,791, forward strand.
TACAATCGTCGCAGGACTTGAAGCTGTTGATGGTCAAGCCAAATTTAAAGAAGATTTATGGGAACGCCCAGAAGGGGGAGGAGGAAGAACCCGAGTAATCGAAAACGGTGCTGTTTTTGAAAAAGGCGGTGTAAATATCTCAGCTGTTCATGGGAAATTACCTGAAAGCATGCAAAAGCTATTTAACGTAGGCGAAGCTGATTTTTTTGCTTGTGGACTGAGTTTAGTTTTACATCCTAAAAGTCCAATGGTGCCTACGGTGCATGCCAACTGGCGCTATTTTGAAATGTACGATGAAAACGGGAAAGTGATTCAACAATGGTTTGGCGGTGGACAAGATTTAACACCTTATTATTTGTTTGAAGAAGACGCAATCCATTTTCACCAAACTTGTAAAACGGCATGTGACAAACACAATCCTGAATTTTATCCAAAATATAAAAAACAATGTGACGCCTATTTTTGGAACGCTCATCGCAATGAAGCACGCGGAATAGGTGGGTTATTCTTTGACTACTGCAAAGCTACTGACGAAATGAGTATGGAAAACTGGTTTGACTTTGTATCTGAAGTTGGTAACAGTTTCCTTGAAGCTTATGTGCCGATTGTTGGAAAAAGAAAAAATTTAGCCTATACTCCGGAACTAAAAACTTGGCAGGAAATCCGTCGCGGTCGTTATGTGGAGTTTAATTTGGTTCACGACAAAGGGACTTTATTTGGCCTAAAAACTAACGGGAGAATCGAAAGCATCCTGATGAGTTTACCGCCACATGTACAATGGGTTTACGATCATCATGCGGAAGAAGGCAGTGAAGAAGAGAAATTAGTAAACGTATTGGAAAACCCGAGAGACTGGGTTTAATTTATTTTAAATTATTTAATTTTCATTAGCACTTTTTTTGTAAAAGCTCCATAGGAGCGCTATATTTATAGAAAAAACCACACACGTTTAAATGAACCCCGTAGGGGTGGTATATTGAAAACTTCGAGTTAAACATTTTAAATAAAAAAATGGCAAATACTTATACCCAAATATATCTTCATATTGTATTTTCTGTAAAAGGCAGAAACAATCTAATTTCCAAAAAGTGGAAAGATGAATTATACAAATATATCACAGGAATTGTTACAAATGAAGGTCAAAAATTAATTGCTATTAATGGAATGCCTGACCATATCCATATTTTGATTGGATTAAAACCTGACAAGTCGTTATCTGATATGGTTAGAGATGTTAAGGCTAATTCATCTCGTTTTATAAATGACAAGAAGTGGATAAATGGTAAATTTGAATGGCAAACTGGCTTTGGCGCTTTTTCATATAATCATTCTCAATTGACAAATGTTATCAATTATATACAAAATCAAGAAGAACATCATAAAAAGAAAACTTTCAAAGAAGAATATATAGAATTTTTAAAAGCATTTGATGTAGATTATAAAAACGAATATATATTTGAAGATGTTTTATAAAAACAACGTTTAAAGGTGCCACCCCTATGGGGTTCTTTTAAATAAAATTAATTTCCTATAAATATTACGCTCCTAAGGAGCTAAAAAAACAAAATATTATGTTTCCATTACACAGAGGTAGAAGATTACGTGTTAACGAATCAATGAGAAGTCTAGTTCGCGAGACTACTTTAAGTCCATCAGATTTTATGTTCCCTATGTTTATTGCAGAGGGAGAAAATGTAAAAATTGGAATTCCTTCAATGCCAGGAATCTTTCGTCGTTCGATTGATTTAACGGTAGAAGAAATCAAAGAACTGTTTGCTTTAGGTATTCGTGCGGTAAATATCTATGTAAAAGTAAGTGAAAACCTGAAAGACAATACGGGAAAAGAAGCTTGGAATAAAGACGGATTGATGCAAGAAGCTATTCGTGCAATCAAAACGGCTTGTCCTGAAATGATTGTGATGCCAGATGTAGCCTTAGATCCTTATTCTATTTATGGTCACGATGGAATCATTACAAACGGTGATGTAGAAAACGACTCAACAAACGAAGCTTTGGTAAAAATGGCAGTTTCACACGCTGAGGCTGGCGCCGACTTTGTTGCGCCATCTGACATGATGGACGGAAGGGTTTTACGTTTGCGTCAAGGTCTTGATGCTGCTGGTTTTCACAATGTGGGAATCATGAGTTATTCGGCTAAATACGCTTCGGCATTTTACGGGCCTTTTCGCGATGCTTTAGACAGCGCGCCAGTTGATAATAATGAAATTCCAAAAGATAAAAAAACCTATCAAATGGATTATGCTAATCGTATTGAAGCTGTCAAAGAAGCCCTTTGGGATGTTGAAGAAGGCGCTGATATGGTAATGGTAAAGCCTGGAATTGCTTACTTAGACATTGTGCGTGAAGTAAAAAACGCGGTAAATGTTCCAGTAACTGTTTTTCACGTTTCAGGTGAATATGCAATGATCAAGGCCGCCGCCGAAAGAGGATGGTTAGACCACGACAAAACCATGATGGAGCAATTAATGTGCATCAAACGTGCTGGGGCAAGTTTAATTTCGACTTATTTTGCTAAAGAAGCAGCAATATTTTTAAACAAATAAAACTGACAATTATCATTTGATAAAAAATTTAAGTTGATTAACTTTGAGTTTAAACATTTCAAGTCATGAAAAAAATAATTTTTATTGCAATCGTATTACTAACATTCTCTTGTAAAGGAAAGGAAGAAGAATCTTTTGGTAAACAAGAACCAGCAACGGCTACAGAATCATCTTCTGAAGGAATGCCGGCAGTAGCGCAAACTCCAGAAGAACTTGGTGAAACAATATTTAACGGAAAAGGAACTTGTGCAACGTGTCACAAGATAGATTCCAAATTAATCGGGCCGAGCGTACAAGAGATAGCTGCGGTTTATAAAGCTAAAGGCGGAAATATAATCGCTTTCTTAAAAGATGATGCAAAACCATTGGTTGATCCATCTCAGTACGAAGTAATGAAAGCAAATTTTGCAATTACAAAAGCGCTTTCTACCGAAGAATTACAAGGATTAGAAGCATATATCAATTCTAATTTAAAGTAATTTAGACATTCTACCTGAAGAAGATTAGGGGGTTCTTTCCTGCTGCCGATGCTTCACAACATTTTATCTTTATGTTTTTGGGAGCAAAAATATAAAAGATGTTATTTCTATCAGGGTTAAAAAAAACAAGAACCATTCGTAAATCGAGTGGTTTTTTTATTTAGAAATAATTTTACAAAACTTTGTTTACTTTGCAACTCATAATTATTTACTATGGAAACAGCTCGCGTTAAAACACCACTGGGTTTTGCAACAATTATTGGAGATGAAAATGGGATTTCCTCAATTACTGTTTCAGATGGGGGGTTGATTCCAACTTTGATTCCAAAGGCTTTACAAGAAGCTGTAACGCAACTCAACGAATATTTTGACGGAAAAAGGACTGACTTCACTTTAGAACTCAATCCTGAGGGGACTGAATTTCAACAAAAAGTATGGAGCGCCTTATTAGAGATTCCATATGGTAAAACGAGAACGTATTTGGATCAGTCTAAGGTTTTAGGTGACGTGAAAGCGATCCGTGCTGTGGCTTCCGCCAATGGAAAAAACCCGCTTTGGATTGTTGTTCCATGCCACCGAGTGATTGGGTCCGATGGTTCACTTACGGGTTATGCAGGAGGTTTATGGCGTAAAAAATGGCTGTTGGAACATGAAAATCCAACAAAGCAACAAAGTTTATTTTAGAGAATTAAATACAAATTGCACGATTTTCTTTATATTCGAAGATCGTTAATGTCAAGCGTTATAAATTTCGATAGAAAAGAAAATTTGTATTAATCCTTATAAATCTGGGTGCCATAAATATGATAGAAAAAATAAACCTCAATAATATACTTTTCTTAGATATAGAGACGGTTCCGGAAGCCGCTGATTATACCGAACTAGATTCTGAAATGAAGACCCTGTGGGAGCTTAAAACCCAATACCAAAGAAAGGAAGATTATACCCCAGAGGATTTTTACGATAGAGCAGGAATCTGGGCTGAATTCGGAAAAATAATTTGCATTTCTGTTGGTTATTTTACCATCAAAGGTGATATACGAAACTTTCGCGTTACTTCTTTTTTTGGCGATGAAAAGAAAATACTTCACGACTTTAATAATTTGTTGAATAATCACTTTAACCAACCACAACATATTTTGTGCGGTCATAATGCTAAGGAATTTGATATTCCGTTCATGGCAAGAAGAATGATTATCAATCAAATTGCACTGCCAGATAAACTTAATTTATTTGGTAAAAAACCTTGGGAAATTCCGCATTTGGATACGCTGGAGTTATGGAAATTTGGCGATTATAAGCATTACACCTCTTTAAGATTAATGTGCAAGGTGCTTGGAATACCATCTCCCAAAGGGGATATTGACGGCAGCCAAGTAGGCCATGTTTTTTATGTAGATAAAGACATTGACCGGATTGTAACCTATTGTGAGAAGGACACTATTGCTGTTGCTCAGATTTTTCTTAGATTACGAAGAGAAGATTTATTGATTGATGACGAGATTATTCATGTTTAATACGGCATTGTTTGATATTTAAAGAAATGGAAAGTAAGTAGTTACTATAATTCCTGCCATTGATATTTCGTCTCAGGCTAGTCTTTTTAAAAAAATTGTGTTTAAAACGGTTAAATTTTTACTTTTACATTTATGAATAATCCTTTACTTTCCGTTCAGAATCTCGAAATCTCCTTTAAAAAAGAAGGGATTTATACCGCTGTTATCAAGAACATCAGTTATGATTTGCAACAGAATGAAATTCTCGGTATTGTAGGGGAATCTGGTTCTGGGAAATCAGTTTCTTCTTTAGCAATTATGGGCTTGTTGCCTGCTAATATTTCTAGAATTTCAGAAGGTGAAATTATTTTTGATAATAATAACGTAGGACATCTGAGTGAGAAAGAATTACAGCAACTTAGAGGAAATGAAATCGCAATGATTTTCCAGGAGCCAATGAGTTCATTGAACCCCTCATTAAAATGTGGTTTTCAGGTGCAGGAAATTTTGTTACAACACACCAGTTTATCAAAAGCAGAAACTAAGATTGAGACACTTTCGCTATTCGATAAAGTAAAATTGCCTAATCCCGAAATATTATTCGATAAATATCCCCATGAGATTTCAGGAGGACAAAAACAGCGTGTGATGATTGCTATGGCAATTGCCTGTAAACCAAAATTATTGATTGCAGATGAGCCTACAACTGCCTTAGATGTAACTGTTCAAAAGGAAATTATTCAGTTGTTAAAAGACATTCAACAAGAAACAGGAATGAGTATTATTTTTATTTCTCATGATTTGTCTTTGGTTTCTGAGATTGCGCATCGGGTTTTGGTGATGTATCGAGGGGAAATTGTGGAGCAAGGGGAAGTAAAACAAATTTTCAAAAACCCACAAAATAATTATACTAAAGCCTTAATTGCTTCGCGTCCTTCTTTGGATTTTCGACTGAAGCGGTTACCCACCATTCAGGATTTCTTAGATGACACGATCAATACTGATGTAGTGACCCAAGAAGATAGAATTGGTTTTCACGACAAGTTATATAGTCAAACACCTATTTTGGAAGTCGTTAATGTGGAGAAAGAATATTTTTCTACAGCAGGTTTCTTTGGAAAAAAAACAGGGTTTAAAGCCGTGAATGACGTGAGTTTTAAATTGTATGAGGGAGAAACTTTAGGTTTAGTGGGGGAGAGCGGCTGCGGGAAATCGACGCTAGGGAATGCTATTTTACAATTAGATAAAGCGACTGCAGGGCAAATATTATATAGAGGTCAGGATATTACCAAACTGGGCAATGCAGAACTCAAAAAACTGAGAAAGGAAATTCAGATTATTTTTCAAGATCCTTATTCTTCATTAAATCCGAGGATTCCTGTAGGTAAAGCTATTATGGAGCCCATGAAAGTGCATGGGTTGTATAAAAATGACAAAGAAAGAAAAGCAAGAACGATTGAAATTCTCGAAAGAGTAGGTTTAGGAGAGGATTATTTTAATAGATATCCGCATGAGTTTTCTGGCGGACAAAGGCAACGCATCGGAATAGCAAGAACTATAGCGTTACAGCCCAAATTAATCGTTTGTGATGAATCAGTTTCGGCATTGGATATATCTGTTCAAGCGCAGGTATTAAACCTTTTAAATGAGTTAAAAGAGAATTTCGGGTTTACTTATATTTTTATTTCCCACGATTTGGCTGTAGTGAAATATATGAGCGATCAGGTCTTGGTCATGAACAAGGGAAGAATTGAGGAAATTGCTGATGCTGATGAATTGTATGCTAATCCTCAAAAAGAATATACAAAAATGCTGATAGAGGCTATACCCAAAGGGAATGATAGTTAGTCTTACCAAGCCAAAAGAGGCATAATTATATCGTAATACAAAAAGGAATGTTATATTTGCACTATCTAAATTGTTTTAAAAACGAAAACAATAATAACACTTTTGTTTTTAAGATCTTAGTTGATTTTAAAAAAAAAAACAGTAATGAAGAAAGTATCACTTAATTAAAGCTTTTGCAAAACGCAGTGCAATTTTTCAAACAAAATGAATAAAGAAGAGAAAACATATTCAATTTTAGTTGTTGAAGATAATTTAACTGACACGAAGCGGATTGAACAGTTGCTAAGGGAGCTGGATTTTGATTTCGAAATTAAATATGCGAAAGACTTTGAAGAAGCTTCTGCTATTTTATCTTCTGATGATAAATTTTTCGATATTGTTCTATTAGATCTTACGTTACCAGGTATAACCCCTCAAAATTTGGTTAATGAAATGGTAGATAAGGTTTTATTCTGCCCCATAATCGCATTGACTTCAAATGCTGATGTTGGTTTTAGCATCAGATCAATTTCTCAGGGTATTTCAGATTATTTAGTAAAGGAAGACTTAACAGCTGCTACGTTGTATAAGAGCATCGTTTGTTCTATAGAACGGAAGAAAATATTTTTTTCATATGATGATGCAAAAACACGTTATAGCGACCTTTTTCACTTAAGTCCACTTCCTATGTGGGTTTATGATTTGGGGACATTCAATTTTTTAGACGTTAATGAAGCCGTTATAAAGAAATATGGTTATACCAAGCAGGAGTTTTTAAAAATGACCGTAAAAGATATATGGCCAGAAGAGGATTATCCAATTTTTGATGAAGGAGTTAATTCTTTTAGTCAGTATAGAGATAGCTTTAAAAAAAGATACTTAAGACACAAGAAAAAAAATGGAGCGATAATGAATGTTGAGGTACAAAGCAATATCATTTACTTTAAAAACCAAAAGGTAAAACTGGTAATGGCAAATGATATCACAAAGCAGATGCAGCACATTACCACTATTGAAGACCAGAATAAAAGTCTCAAAGATATCGCTTGGACTCACTCTCATGTTGTTAGAGCGCCGTTGGCAAAAATGATGTCTATTGTTGAGTTTATGAAAGAGTCAGATACAGTGCCTTCAGAATACGAAGACTTATTGAGTCATTTTTTTGATGCAGGAACGGAGCTCGATACTATTATTAGAGATATTGTAAAAAAAACAGAAACTATTAATAAAACAGAATAGCAATGAGTTATAATATAGTTGTTGTAGACGATGACGAGATAGTTTTGTTTTTACACAGTAAGATAATTCAGGCTGTTGGTCTTGATGATTCACCAAAAACTTTTAATTCGGCAAGTAAGGCGTTAGATTTTTTTGATAGTCTTTCTAGTGATGGGGAAACTATTTTATTGTTTTTGGATATTAATATGCCTGTTATGGATGGCTGGGGCTTGTTAGATATTATTCACGAAGAAGGTTTTGATAAGAAAATCGAAGTAATTATGGTTACTTCATCGGTAGATCAGGAGGATAAGGAGAAAGCAGCAGGATATTCAAAAATAATTCATTTTGTCGAAAAACCATTTACAAAAGCGAATCTAATTGCGCTAAACCTTTGTCAGTTATAAGTTTTAAAGTGTATTCTGTACTTTAAACGATTTTAAAATAGCGATATGTTTTTTTAAATTTATCATGATATATTGACAATTGATTTGGTAGCAGCCAAATATACAAATCGATTTTCTTTACAGTTTCATGACGAAACACTTAACGTAAAAGAAAGCTTTTTAGAAAACGGTATTCAAATAATTTATGCAGATAACGAAGGTACATTAAACATTCACAACAGTTTTCAGGATACGCAAGTGACAGGTGTTTTGTTGTAAATCGTTTTGGATCAATTAATACGTAGTCATGGTATCGGCTTAGAAGATCAAAGCGAAATAGAATTACTTTTAGATAAAGAAGCTACTAGAATATATGTTGCAAAAGTAAATACGACAGCAGGGTTGTTTTGCAAAAAAAAATATTTTTTAGAATAAACAAAAAGAGCATCCTGTAAAGGGTGCTCTTTGTATATAGAATAGTATTTAAGTCTTAATCAATAATCATCTCGGGTATATCGCCTTCAATAATTAACGCTGCTTCAGTGGAAGCGATAATATGTTCGACGCTAACTCCTGGTGCACGTTCTAATAATTTAAAACCTTTAGGAGTTACTTCTAATACAGCTAATTCAGTCACTACTTTTTTCACGCAACCAACCCCAGTTAATGGCAAAGTACATTTTTTAAGAATCTTAGATTGCCCTGCTTTGTTCACATGCATCATGGCAACAATAATGTTTTCAGCAGATGCAACTAAATCCATTGCACCACCCATTCCTTTTACCATTTTTCCTGGAATTTTCCAGTTAGCGATATCTCCGTCTTCAGAGACTTCCATAGCGCCCAGAATAGTTAGGTCAACATGTTGTCCACGAATCATTCCGAAACTTAGAGCTGAATCAAAAAAAGAGGCTCCTGGTAATGTTGTTATCGTTTGCTTTCCTGCATTGATTATATCTGCATCTTCCTCGCCTTCAAAAGGAAAAGGTCCCATGCCTAAAACACCATTTTCGCTTTGAAATTCGACGTCAATTCCTTTTGGGATGTAATTCGCTACCAACGTTGGAATACCGATGCCTAAATTCACGAAATAACGGTCCTTAAGTTCCTGTGCAATACGTTTTGCAATACCTATCTTGTCTAATGCCATGATTACTCTCTTTTTCTAGTTGTACGTTGCTCAATTCTTTTTTCATATTTTGAACCTTGAAAAATACGTTGCACGAATATTCCAGGAATATGAATTTGATTTGGGTCCAGCGTTCCCGCTTCAACTAATTCTTCTACTTCGGCAACTGTGATTTTGGCAGCTCCAGCCATACAAGGATTGAAGTTTCTAGCAGTTCCTTTAAAGATTAGATTTCCAGCAGTATCTCCTTTCCACGCTTTTACGATAGCAAAGTCAGCATTGAAAGCCAACTCCATTATATGCATTTTTCCATTAAATTCTCTGACTTCTTTACCTTCAGCTACTTCAGTACCATAACCTGCAGGAGTGAAAAAAGCAGGTATTCCAGCCTGAGCTGCGCGACAACGTTCTGCCAAAGTTCCCTGTGGAATCAACTCGACATCCAGTTCTCCAGAAAGCATCTGGCGTTCGAACTCAGCATTTTCTCCAACATAAGAAGAGATCATCTTCTTGATTTGTTTTTTTTGTAATAATAAGCCAAGACCGAAATCGTCAACACCAGCATTATTGGAAATACAGGTCAGGCCAGTAGTTTCTTTGTGTACCAATTCAGCAATTGAATTTTCAGGGATGCCACAGAGACCAAAACCACCTAACATGATGGTCATTCCGTTTTCAACTCCTTCAAGAGCAATTTGAACGTTAGCTACTTTTTTATTTATCATAGTGTATTTTTTAAGTCCAAACAATTGTATAATCAAAGGCTTTTTAGCGATCGAAACGCAAATATGTGAAAGTCTAAAATTTGTAAATCCGCCTACCCCTCACTGTAATTAAAATTCAAATTCATCTGTGTTTTGAGGCGTGTCAGTTGTGTCTTTTGCAACTGGTGCACTGTAACAATCGACTTTTATAGATAGATTTGCTGGTCTTTCAAATTCTCCTTTAGACACTTTAAGATCTGGGTCAGCATAACAAAGTTTCATAAAGTAAGCCCAAACTGGTAATGCAGCAGTTGCCCCTTGTCCGTACGTTATACTTTTAAATCTTGCTGAACGGTCTTCATTACCTACCCAGACTCCCGTCACAAGATTTGGAACCATTCCCATAAACCAACCGTCGGACTGGTTTTGTGTTGTTCCTGTTTTACCAGCAATCGGGTTGGTGAATTTATAGGGATATCCTGTAATTCTATTATATCCATAACCTCCACCTTCAGTTCTTAATCTGTTTCCAGAACCTCCCTCAGTTACTCCTTCCAATAATTTAACAATAGCAAAAGCAATATCTTTGTTTAATACATCATGAGATTCGGGTATTGGCTCATAAATAATAACGCCACTTTTGTCTTCGATTCTACTTAAAAACTGGGGTTTTGTATATACACCTTGATTCGCAAATGTACTGTATGCTGCAACCATGTCTTCTACGGTAATATCTACAGCACCTAATGCGATGGATGGTTGAATAGGTATTTCTGATTTAATCCCTAATTTATGAGTCAACTTTACTACCGCCTCAGGTCCCACTTTGTCCATTAACTTTGCAGAGACAGTATTTATAGAATTGGCCAATGCTTTTTTCAAAGTAACCATTCCTAAATATCTGTTATTGGAGTTTCTAGGCGTCCATGCCGCAGTTACGTGATGCCGTCCTACTGGCATAGTGAAAGGGGCATCTATTATGGAATCACATGGAGACATGTTCAATTGTTCGATTGCCGTAGCGTAAACAAAAGGTTTGAAGGTAGAACCTACTTGTCTCGCTCCCTGACCAACGTGGTCATATTGGAAATATTTATAGTTAATTCCACCTACCCAAGCTTTTATGTTACCCGTTTGTGGTTCCATAGCCATAAGTCCTGATTGTAGAAAATGTTTGTAATAACGAATGGAGTCCATCGGAGTCATGATCGTATCCTTTTCTCCTTTCCATGTAAATACGGTCATTTTTGCTTTTACGCTAAATGATTTTATAATATCCTCATCACTCATGTCTGCTGATTTTAAAACAGCCCATCTGTTTGAAGATTTCATAGCTTGAGTTAAAATGCGCTGCGTTTCCTTGTCTGAAATACCTACAAAAGGAGCATTTTTATTATTTTTAGCCTGAATAAAAAACTCTTCCTGAAGATTTGCCATATGGGCAGCAACTGCTTCTTCAGCATGCAACTGCATTCTGGAATCAATAGTCGTATAGATTTTCAATCCATCTTTGTAGATGTCATAATCAGATCCGTCTGGTTTCTTGTTTTCATCAACCCATTTTTTCATGTAATCACGAAGGTACTCTCTAAAATAAGTTGCTGTTCCTTCTCTGTGGCTTTCTAGTTTAAAATCAAGGGTAATGGGTAAACTTTGTAATCTTTCTTTTTCTTTTTCCGTAATAATATCTCCTTTTGCCATTTGCGCAAGTACTACATTTCTACGGTTTTTTACACCTACAGGATTTCGCACCGGATTGTATAGTCCGGAGTTTTTGAACATCCCTACTAGTATGGCAGATTCTTCAATATTTAGGTCTTTTGGCTCTTTTGAAAAATAGGTTTGGGCTGCAGAACTTACTCCTACGGAATAGTTTCCAAAGTCATATACATTGCAATACATTGCTAAAATTTCATTTTTAGTATATTGTCTTTCTAATCTAATAGCAATAATCCATTCTTTTACTTTTTGCACAATTCTAAAAGGTAAGAACTTTGAACCCTCGCCATGAAATAACTGTTTTGCAAGTTGTTGTGTCAAAGTACTTGCTCCTCCACTTGTACCCAAACTGGCGATAGCTCTTAATGTTCCTCTTCCATCAATACCAGAATGTTCGTAGAAACGTTCGTCTTCGGTTGCTACCAATGCATCTACTAGGTTTTTAGGTAAATCAGAATATTTTAATTGTGATCTGTTTTTTTGAAAATATTTACCTAAAACCACCCCGTCCGCTGAAATAACTTCAGTGGCTAAATTTGAGTCTGGGTTTTCCAAATCTTCAAAAGAAGGCATGGAACCAAAAAGGCCCCAAGAGGCAAACAAGAAAAATAGAACGATAGCACCCATTCCGTAAAGAAAAATCTTCCAGAATGTTTTAGTGTAATACTTAAAATCCTTATCGGCAGTATTGCCTTTATTGTTGTTTTTTTTAGCAGCCATAAATTATCCTAGTCTTTTTTTTCTATTCTTAATCCCACTTCTGTAATTCCCTCTAATAGTGTCACGCCAGGAACCTTACCGGTCTCTCTGACAGCTTGTTTTATATGGACTTTGTATTTTCCTCTGAACTTCACGTTCTCTTTAAAGAACAATTTACTTTCTTTTATGTCTGTAAATCCATTACCCATGAGTGTTCCGTCAGGATTCGCCATTTGGTATTCTAATGTGTCTACTTTTGTAAAACCGTTAGGTTTTTCAACAGACACAATCAAAAAGAGATTGTTGTATTGATAATTATTATTGTCTCTTAAATTGATAAATAAATCATATCGTTGTGTGGAATCTAATTCTGGTAAATCGAAAGTTATAATACTGTCTTTATGCCAAGCGTTTCCCACAGATTTGTATTCGTCAAAAACTCTTTTTTTGTCGCATGAAAAAAAGAGTATTGCAATCAAAATGAAAAAAATGCTATTTCTTAGCCTCATTTTTAGTAATAATTATTGGTTTTCTTGCTATAGCTGGTTTCTTCTCGTTTGAAGCCGAAGGGTCATTGTTTGCCGGTTTTTTATTGTTTGGCACAATTTTATTATCTCCAGCAGGCTTCGGTTTTTTGTTCGTTTTTTTTCTCTTTTTAGGTTGGTCAAATCGAGTTAAACTTTCTTGACCCATTGCATTATTAAAATCTTTTTCCGTTTCCTGAATGATTTCAATAGCATAATCCTCAAGCGACGAAACTTTGTTTTTTAATTTATTTTCTGCGATGATTTCCTGTACTTTTTCGATTTTAAGTACATGCCAATTGGCAAAGTTATTAGTGTAGGCAAACCACATTAATCCTTTGAAAATATCTTGTTTTTGACAAATTGCATCCCCTTTTTCGGTAACTAATTTTGTTTCAAAATCAGGGAAACCTTTCAAGGCATCCATATAAGTATCTAACTCATAGTTTAGACAACATTTTAATTTACCACATTGTCCCGCTAATTTTTGTGGATTCAATGACAATTGCTGGTAACGAGCTGCCGAAGTATTCACACTTCTAAAATCAGTCAACCAAGTTGAACAACACAATTCTCTACCGCAAGACCCAATTCCTCCTAAACGCGCTGCTTCCTGACGGAAACCAACTTGTTTCATTTCTACTCTTGTACTGAATTCTTTAGCGAAATCTTTAATTAAAAGTCTAAAATCAACTCTGTCATTTGCCGTATAGTAAAACGTAGCTTTAGATCCATCTCCTTGAAATTCAATATCAGAGATTTTCATTTCTAGTTTTTGAGAAATTGCTAATTCACGGGCACGAACCTTCATTGGTTCTTCTCTTTCACGTGCAGTAGACCAGATGTCAATGTCTTTTTGTGATGCTTTTCTGTAAATTTTCGGAATCTCATTGCTGTCAGGATTAGCTCCTTTTTTCTTCATTTGGATTCTTACTAATTCTCCAGTTAAAGTAACAATTCCAATATCATGTCCCGGAGAAGCGACAGTTGCCACAATGTCTCCCATACTTAAAGTCAATTTTTCAGTATTGCGATAAAATTCTTTTCTTCCATTTTTAAAACGAACTTCAACACAGTCAAAAGGTGCTTGTCCATTAGGTAAAGTCATATTTGAAAGCCAATCGAAAACAGTTAATTTATTGCAGCTATCGGTGCCGCAAGTCCCATTATTTTTACAACCCTTTGGTGAGCCACCATCAGAAGTTGAACAACTTGTACATGCCATAATTTTATATATAGTGTTGTGACGCGCACAACTTAAGTTCTTAAAAAGATTAATGCGTAAAGATAGCGTTTTTTAAGTGAATGATACAAAAGTTGCAAATTACAAAAGATTAAAGTTTTTATAAAAAAAAGCCGGTTTAAGCGCTTGAAATAGGCTTTTTATTAACTTAATATAAAAAATAGCGGTTTAGATTTTATATAGTTTATCAGATAAACGAATTCTAAAAGCTAATTTGAATGTGTGATAATCTAATAAAACGGCTTTTTCATTAACAACGTCGTTCGCAAATATTTCTTCGGTAATCAAATTAGGATCTGCTATTTTGATTTCATTTCTTCAATCGTAAACTTTCTAATATTGGGTTTTGGATAAAAATGAATTGCTTTTCCAGTATATTGATTTTTTTAGTCAACTCATTCGATTTTACTTTTATAAAATAAAAAAACCTCAATTCCTTTGTATTGAAATTGAGGTTTTTATGCTAGAAACGGGAGTCTTATTTATCCCACCAAACTGGTGTAATCATTGATTTAAAATTTAAATTGTAATTTACTGTGTTTGCGCTTCTTTCATTACTTGAATACACAAACCTTCTTATCCATTTCCCTTCATTTAACGGATCTGTCTTTGCAGGGATTGTTAAGTTTTTAAAAGCATTTGTTGAAAAGTCATATCTTCTATAATCTGTGAATGACTCTGGATTCAAGAATAAGGCTATGAATTTTTGTCTCATAATGTCTTTTAATTGAAGTGCTGCAATTCCTTTTGCAATAGAAGCATCGGCTAAATAATTATTTTTATTTGTTGCCGTAACACTTATTTTATCCATGTTAGCTGCAATACCGGCAAGGTAAGCAGAATATGAAGCTGCATTTGTTCCTGTAGATGTTGGAGTACCTCCTGCAAGTAAGAATTGTGCTTCTGCTTCCATGAATTTAGCTTCAGCATAAGTGAGATATACTAATTGAGAATCAATTTTTGAATAAAAAAACTGAGTTCCAATTTTAGTTTTAGAAGTTGTTCCCGTTCCATTTGTTGAACCTATGTAGTTTGCCACTACAGTTGGGTCTGGTCCTGCAGTAATACCAGAACTAGAATAGGTACTTAGGTCAACTAATAACGGCATTCTTGGATCCATTGTTACTGATGAGGAAGCAAAAGGAAATACTGCTCCTCCATTCATGTAACTAATGAAGTGATTTGAAATATAAAAAGTTAGATTCCCTGTAGATAGCCCTAGTTGAGATTGATACCATGGATTTGTATTTACACTATTGTATTTTAACTGAAAGTCATCGCTATTTGCTGCGAAACCTTTGGATAAACTCGCCAAAACTGCTGTAGCGGTTGTGGTTCCGCCATTTACTTTCATTAAATGCAGTTGAAATCTAGCTTTAAAAGTATAAGCTGCTTTTGTCCAACTTGCTGCTTTACCACTGTAGATTAAATCATCAGCACCAGGGCTGTATATAGAAGTATTTGGAGTTGAGAATAATACGATAGCATCATCTAATAACTTAATAACATCTGTATAGATCAATTGTTGTGCATCGTATTTTGGATAAAAATTTGTTGCTGCAAGCGTGGCTTCAGTATAAGGAACATCACCGTGTAGATCAGTTGTTAATCCAATGTTTATCGCCTTCAAAACTTTTGCAATAGCGAGATAATGACTTGAATTAGTAGCTGTTGCTTTTTCTTCTAAAACTTTAATATTTGGAAGTGCTTTAGAATAAACAAGTCGCCAATATTCATCTAATGAATTTTGATAATGCTTGTCAATATTTTGATCATTAAAAGCCGATGCAATATGTTGATCAACTTGTGCTAAACTTGTTGCGGCACTATATTGTGCACTCATCGTAGCCTGAATAGCAGAAGGCAAAACGTTGTTAATAGCAACTAAATCTGGTGAAACAGTGTTACTAGGGGTGTTGGTATCGTAATAGCTATCGCTACAACTATAAATGGAGATTGCTAAGGTAAAAACACTAGCAATTTTAAATATATTTTTCATAATTCGTTTCGTTTAATAGATTAAAAACCAATGTTTAAGCCCAATGTGTAAGATTGTGTTAAAGGGATATTTAAACCAGAGAAACCATACACATTACTTCCTGATCCAAATTGTTGTCCTTCTGGATCAAATCCTCTAAAGGGCGTCCATATCAAAAAGTTATTTCCACTTACAGACAAAGAAGCGTTAGATAACTTTAATTTTGATAATAGGTCTGCTGATAAGTTATAAGTCAAAGACACATTTCTAAGTTTCATCCATGAAGTGTCTTGAATCAATATTTCTGAAGCTTGGTTGATAATTGTGTTTCTGTAATAACTGTTTCCGTCAATTGTTACTGGAATATTGTTTTGAGTACCATCAGCTTTTATACCTTCTAAAACTTGAGTATTGTTTCTGTCTTCAGTCATTTTTAAAGTTCCGTTTCTAATTCCGTTTCTTTCTGCTGGATCAAATCCTTCTCCTCCTTTTTTGTACTCAAACATAAATGCGAGATCCCAGTTTTTGTATTTGAAAGTGTTGTTAAGTGTAACAACATAATCCGGGAAAGCATTTCCAACTTTAGAATAAAGTACTGCTCCATTAGCATCTTTTGCAATTACGGGCAATCCATTTGATCCAATTAATCTTTCACCATTTACATACGTCCAAGTTCTACCGTACAATGAACCAGCTGCATCTCCCACTTTGATTCGAGAATAGATGTCAGCACCACCATTGTAAGCAAAGTCAATATTGTCAAATGGTAATGATAAAACTTCTGTTTCATAAGCAGTGAAATTTGCAATAGCAGTCCAACTAAAAGTTTTACTTTTAAAAATATCAGCAGCCAATGTCAATTCATGTCCAGTAGTTTTTAAAGAACCGGAGTTAGTCCAAGTTCCTGTTAAACCTGTACTTTGAGGCAAGGTTACTTTAAGGATTTGTCCGTCACTTTTTCTATCAAAATAAGTGTATTCTAAACGAATGCGATTGTTGAAGAAACGTAAATCTGTTCCAACTTCTGTTGTAGTAACAATCTCTGCTTTTATATTTGGATCAGAATCAACAGTTCCAATACTCACGCCACCAACACCGTTAAAAGGAGTATCTGCGTAGCTATATCTTCCAATCCCGAATGGTGGAATTTTACCTACTTGCGCCCATGATCCACGTAGTTTTCCAAAGGAAAGAATGCTTCCTTCTTTATCTATCAAATCATGAAATATAAATGCAAGGTTAGAAGAGAAATAATTGAATGCGCGATTTGCTTTTGGTAGGGTAGAAGCATAATCTCTTCTTCCTGTTGCAGCTATGAAAATTCTTTCTTTATAGTCGGCTTTTAACTCTGTAAAGTAACCTACTGTTCTAACGGTTTCATCAGTTTGTGCGGCATATTTGTTAATCGTGTTTGCGATGTTATTAAAATTTGGTAGCAACAAACCTTCTCCTCTTACAAAACCATATTTAGAGTTGGTTTCAAAAATTTGATTACCAACCATAGCAGAGGTGTTAAAATCTCCGAATTTTTTAGTGGCAGAAATTAAAAAGTCTGAATTCAATCCCTTGAAATTGATGTTTTCGTTTACAATAAATCCATTTACAGGAGATCCTGGATCTAAATCTGGACCTGCATATCTATTTCTAGTTTCAGAATAGTTATCGACACTTCCTCTATAAGTTATATTTAACCACGATTTAGCTTGCCAATTTAAGTCGGCCGAAGCAATCCAACGATCTACATTGTCATTTAAATTACTTGTCTTTGCAAAATATACTGGTTGGTCAATGACACCAGCTGTCCAGTCTTTTTCGCCGCCAGCTGCAGTTAAATAGTCGTTAACATCTATTGATGGAGACCAGTAAGATAGCGAACTCATAATTGATTTATCACCTGTATTTGCACGTGAACCTCCTGAATTTGCATAAGAAACTGAAGTTCCTAATTTTAGATTTTCTGCTAGTTTATACCCACCATTAAATTTCAAGGTTTTTCTAGCATAGTCAGTATTAGGTACAATTCCCTCATCCTTACTAGTCGAAGCCGAAACGTAATAATTCATTTTTTCGGTTCCTCCGCTTATGCTAATGTTGTTTGTTGTATTAATTCCTGTTTTAAAAAAATCTTTGTAAAAATCTCTAAACTTAATGGTTGCGTCATCAGTACTAGAATAAGCAGGACCATTGGTTTGAAAACCAGAAGTAAATCCTGGGTAATATGAAATTCCTGACGGTGTATTTGCATTCATGCTCAAAACCCTAGAAGATAAACCTGATCCTTCTCTCCATTTTGACTGCAATTCAGGGTATTTATTTACCTCACTCATCGTTACGCTAGAAGATACATTTACTCTCGTTTTTCCTTCTTTTCCTTTTTTAGTGGTAATAATTATGACTCCATTACCTGCTAAAATACCGTAAAGAGCGGTTGCTCCAGCACCTTTTAGTACGGTGTAGCTTTCAATATCATTTGGGTTAATATCTATAGAACGATTTGAAAAACTAAATTGCTCATTACTTCCCGGAGAGGAAGTGTTTGCACTTGATAATACATTTCCAGAGATCGTACTGTTATTAACAGGATTACCATCAATAACAATTAAGGGTTGATTGTTACTTCCTGTACTCAAGGAAGAAACTCCTCTAATCAAGATGTCAACTCCTCCTCCTGCTTCTCCAGAAGTTTTACTGATAGTAACACCAGATACACTTCCTTGTAAAGCTTGAAGTGCATTCAACTGTCCAGGACGTTCAATATCGGCTGCTTTTATGGTTTGATTAGCATAACCTAGTGATTTGGTTTTACTTTTAATACCCATCGCTGTGACTACGACTTCGTCTAATTTAGTTTCGCTGTCTTCTTTTAAGGAAGCATTGAGGGTCGCACCCGAAACTTTAAGTTCTAGATTTTGAAACCCGATGTATGAAAAAATTAGACTCGCTCCTTTTGAAGCTTGAATTTGATAATTTCCATCCATATCCGTGGCAACAGTAGCTTTAGATCCTTTTAGATTAACGTTAGCTCCTGGTAATGGTAGACCTTTGGCATCTGTTACTTTTCCTTTTACTGTGGTGTTTTGAGAATAACTGGTAATAATTCCCAAAAAGCATAGAAGAAGAATAAAATACTTTTTTTTCATGATTAGTTAATTTGAATTTGTTAACGTAAATCTAATTAAATTTAACAAATATTAACAATTTATTTTCATCGAGATCCTGTTTTTGTTATTAATAAAGCAACGTAATCAGGCAAGTCTCTTTACTCAATATTTTGATTTAAAAGGAGTTGATGTTTATTTTAGATGCGAATATGTGTTTTTAAAAAAAAAGCCTATCTCAACGAATTGAAATAGGCTTTTTAAAATGGTATTAGATTCTTCCTTTTAATCTAACATCTTATATAATTTATCAGATAAACGAATTCTAAAAGGCAATTTAAAAGTACAAACATCTCCGGCGACCGCTTTATTAGCTGCTATGTCGTTCACTAACATTTCAGTGATTGTCAACTTTTCTTCGCCAGTCGTCATTCCTTTAATCAAGATAGTATCACCTACATTGATCTCATTTTCTTCAATTAAAAACTGTCCAACACTTGGTTTTGGAAAAAAGTGGGTTCCTTTACCGATGTATTGTTTTTTTATCTTAGGTGCTTTTTTAGCCAAAGCTTTAGATTTGGTTAAATCGGCAAGATTTGGAACTGTCGCCAATGGATCTTGATTTGCTTCTCTATTTTTAAAAGTCAGCACATCTGATTTTCCTTTTTTGAAAATTTTATTTCCGTTCTTGATACCACGACGAATTGCTTTTTGCTCTTCTTCTGGTAAATGAATTACATCAATACAATCCTGTGAGCAGCAACCTTGCATTTCTTGCGCACATTCCTCACATTGAATAAACAATAAGTGGCAACCTTCATTGATGCAGTTCGTATGTACGTCACAGGGTTTTCCACATTGGTGGCATTGCGAAACGATATCGTCCGTAATTCTTTCGCCTAAGCGGTGATCAAATACAAAGTTTTTTCCAATGAATTTACTCTCTAAATTTTCTTCCTTTATTTGTTTGGCATAATTAATTATACCACCTTCTAGCTGATATACATTTTTGAATCCTTGATGCTTAAAGTAAGCCGAAGCTTTCTCACAACGAATTCCTCCTGTACAGTACATCACTAGGTTTTTATCTTCTTTAAAACCTTGTAATTGTTCGTTTATAATAGGCAATGACTCTCTGAAAGTGTCTACATCAGGCGTAATGGCACCTTTAAAGTAGCCAATTTCACTTTCGTAATGATTTCTAAAATCAACTACAATGGTATTTGGATCATCTAAAATAGTATTGAATTCTTTTGCTTTCAAATGCACTCCAATATTAGTCACATCAAAAGATTCATCATTTAATCCGTCAGCAACAATCTTGTCACGCACTTTGACAGTCAATTTCAAAAACGAGTGATCGTCTTGCTCTACAGCAATATTCAATCGCATGCCTTGCATGAAATCATACTTTTCAATAGTGTCTTTAAAAGCGTAAAAATTATCTGCTGGTAGCGATAACTGGGCATTTATTCCTTCTTTGGCCACATAAATACGACCAAGAACCACTAGTGGGTCCCAAGCGCGGAATAAATCGTTACGAAATTGTGTTGGATCTTGAATTTGCGCATAAGCATAGAAAGACAAAGTAAGTCTTTGTTTTCCGGCATCATCAATCATGATGGCTCTTTCTTCTGCGCTTAAAGTGTTATACAGTTGCATGCTATAAACGGTTTAAGTGTGAAAAATTATTTTTGCAAAAGTAGGGAAAAGGGACTAAATGGCAAAGTTTCTACCGTTCTAAGTTTCTAGGAGCTATTTCCAGCTTTCCGCTATATCTCTTGTCTCCGCTATCGCTACTACAAGAGGATGCCGCTGCAATCTGGGCTAGGGCATTTGGGATTATTGAAGATTTGATTTCATTATAAAACGAAAAAAGCCCAGAATATACCCCTGAGCTATTTGTTGTTTATTTTGAATTTTATTTTCTAAAGTTTTTTCGGTCTCTATAACTAATGTAAATCAGCGGAATCATTACTAGAATTAGAAAGAACGAAATGTATAGGATGTTTTTCATCTTTAGTTCTTCAACTCTACTATTAACCCAAGTACCTTCTTTTAGTTTTAACTGAATCGTTTGTTCGTTATTGTTTTCTAAAATGTATTGTGCTTTAGGAAAACCATCGATAAGCATAATTACAGCCATTTGATTGTGAGGCATGTCCTTAAACATCGTGTTTGTAAAATTAACTTCTTTTATTGAGTTAGGTACATTCAGGACTTCAACAATTAATTTAGTTTCATGCCCCAGTAATACTAATGGGCTACCAAATTTCAAAGTGTCTTTTCCGTTAATGATGAACAAAACATTTTTATTAAAGTGATCGATGACTAATTGTTGAAATGCTTCGGGTGTTTTATAAGCGTTTTTTGAATAGAGGTAATCAATTTCTCCTTCAAAAGCGGTCAAAGAACTAGTTATTTGTAATACATATTTTCCGTCATCAGTCTTTGAAAGTACTGATGTAGAGAAATCAGGCTGATGTGCATGTCCAACAATAGTGAATAGGAACAGCGCCAGAATAAAAGACCATTGCTTTATGATTTTCTTTTTATAGGACATATTCTCCGTGTAAGCTATTGATAAAGTTATTATTTCCTGGAGCATCAACGTGGTAATGGTATCCTCTTGTAGTATCAGTATGTCCGCGCGAAGCATCTAGGTCAGTATATTCTTTACCATCAGCATCTAGGCGCTCAAAGATTCCGTACCCGTCAAATGCATATCCTATCATAGCTGAGTGACTGTCTGCTTGAGCAATTTTTGTTGTTAACCCTGTTGCCGCATGATAATGATAACCGGCAGCTAAATTAATATGTCCTCCTGCATCGTCAAATGGAGCTAGAGTATAAGCTGCCAAAATCACGCTAGTAGGTGCCGGAGCATCAAACACAACTCCGTTAAAAGCGAGACCTCTAGAACTTGGGCCGTTTGACATTGGGCCGTTTCCAAATGCTATTGCTGAACTTGCGGCTTTTGGTGTAACAGGTAAGTAATAGGTGTGCGATAAGTTGGCGACATAAGAGGGTAAGCACTCTACACAATAATTTCTATATTGAGCACCTACATTAGGATTAGCTGCTTCTTCGCATTCCGTTTTAGTACTTGTTTTAGTGATTGCTCCAGTAGTAGCATCATACATCATCCAAGTATTGTCTTTATAAAAAGTAGCCATGTTTTTTACAAAGGCACCATCGACATCATATACTTTACCTCCTTCTAACCAGATTCCCCCTTTTGAGGCATCATCAGAAATATTAGACGGACACCATGGCCCCATAGTATGATCTGAAGCTAAACTATTTACCACTATTTTATAGCAATCAGCAGTGGATCCATCTGATAATGTTTTAGATACAATTGTGATAGGCTCAACTAGTCCAGCAGTTAAAAAGTTGGCAGGAGTCACATTTACGATAGTTGCATCGCTGTCTGTTTCAGCATCATCTTTATTACAAGCGTTTACTAGTGTAAGTAGCACTGTCGAAAATAAAATAAGGGTTAATTTACTCATAACTATTGTTGATTTATAGATTTACAAAAAGTAAAAGTATAGAAAAACCCTCCTGTTATTTAACACTAATCAGTGAATTACCTCTGGTTTTCAGTCAATGGCTGTCGATGAGTTTTTTTTAATCTTCTATTTCGTTTCCAACTGCAAAGGGCTCCAATTCCTCGTTTATAATGTTCTCAGTAATGTGATTGATATAGTTACTCATTGTTTTTAAAGAAACACCCACAATAATTTCCATTACGTTTTCTGGCGAAAAACCAGCATTGTAAAAAGCCTCTAAATCTTTTGCTTCTACATTTCCTCTTGTCACAGTTATTTTTTGAGCTAAAGTAATTAGTTCGTTTAAGCGGGCGTCTGGAAGTGTTTGTTGTTTTCTTACTGCATTTAGTAACAGAGAAGGAATTCCGTTTGCTTTGGCAGCTCGGGTATGCGCAGCGGTGCAATAGGCGCAATCATTGACAACGCTCACCGCTAATAAAATCAGGTGTTGTTCGCCAGTGGTAAATGAAGTTTTTGCAAAAGTATTGAATAGACTAGTGTATCCTTCTAAGGCCGCCGGAGCACCTGCCATGTAGCGGAATAAATTAGGTAACATTCCGTATTTTTTTTCAGCATTTTGAAGTGATTCTTTTGACTCTTCTGGTGCGCTTTCTATAGTGTGCTTGATAAATTGTTTCATTTTATTATAAGTTTAAAATTATGAAACAAAGTTAATTCTTATTAGCTGCTTAAACAATGGACAAAGGTTCACTGATGATTTTGCCTATATTTTGTAGGCGATAGTCCCGTTTTGTTTTTAAACACGCGACTAAAGTAGTATGGGTCTTGAAAATTCATTTCAAGAGCAATTTCTTTGACCGTTTTTTTAGTATTGAGTAAAAGCGATTCGCTGTGGTCAATTTGTCTTTGCAACAACAACTGACATGGGGGTGGAATGTCCATTTTTTTTGACAGTTTACTTAAATACTTTGGTTTGACATCTAATTCTCTTTCATAAAAGGCAATATCATGCTCTTCTATGAAATGTTTGTCAACTAATATTTTAAATTTTTGTAGTAGGTCCATCTATTGAATTTAGTTGAGTTTGAAAGAAAAGCATTAGCATCTTTAGTACTATTTATGATTGTTTGTCACATTCTCGGTCAATATTTGAGATAGTTCTTTCAACTTTCCTTGCT
The DNA here is from genome assembly GCF_041431385.1 of Flavobacterium sp. Arc2. Taxonomy (NCBI): domain Bacteria; kingdom Pseudomonadati; phylum Bacteroidota; class Flavobacteriia; order Flavobacteriales; family Flavobacteriaceae; genus Flavobacterium; species Flavobacterium sp. Arc2. Next base: position 82,548 of record NZ_JASMRH010000018.1, read on the forward strand.
CGTATAATTGAGGTAAATCTTTTAAAGCGGTTTCTAATGGCGCTTCATAATTGATATAATCCTGAAAAGTCAAACCATCAATTACCCGTGTATTAAAAGCCGCTCTAAAACGTACTCCACCATCATTTGTTAGATAGTTATACGCTAAATAGTCAATCTTATGCGTTTGTTTGTTTATCCAATAGTGAAATTCATCATCAAAATCTTTTCCGCCACCATCTTGACCAAAAGTTACTTTTATCACATCATACTTCTTGCCTTTTATGGTCGTTTCTTCTACGAATGTTTTATGTACCGAAGGATCTTGCAATTTATACGGAAGCGTAGCAAAATAAATAACCGAATTTAACGCTTCAGAATATTTACTTTCATCTTCTTTGCTTAAGGTTTGTAAATTACTGTTTATGCTTCTTTCAAATTGATCAGGAGTCATGACATCTTTAATAAGTGAATCTCCTTTTTTTATTTCAGATGAATAGGTATATGTAGCTTCGTTGTTCTTGAAATGGTATTTTTTGCCTCTAAAATCAAATGAATAATCGGCACTTTCATACAATTTTCCACCGTGCGCTTCGATAGTGCGATTAACTATAGAATCTGCTTTTGTAAGTGGCTTTTCGGTTGCAATGGTATCGTTTTTATCTGGTACTTCAGTATTTTCCTTTTTCTTGTTACAAGAAAATACTAGAACTGCCGTGATACAAAGTAGTATTAGATTTTTTTTCATTTTTTAAAAATATCACATTTTATATAGAAGCAAGAAAGGATTTTCTTTTTTATAAAAATTTTAACGTCAATCAAGCTGTTCTAAAGCCAAATGTTTTTTTAAGAGCTATTTTACTTTGTATTTGATAGAAAACAGAGGTAAACTTCGATTCGCACGAAACTTATGATTAGTCCTCTATCTTCTATTTGAATCCCAGAGAATTTGTTCAAATAATTAAGGTCCAATAAAGGCTCTGAAAAGCAAATGAAACTCTGAATCTTTTAATATATTGACGTTTCTACCTCAAAAAAGAGAGATTTAGTACTGAATTATGCAAATATGGAAAGTTTTAACCGTGCATTCCTAAATTGGCAGTCGTTTAATAGGTTGATTGCTTTTTAAAGGTATAGATTTGCCTACTTAACCCCATTCGTCAGGACAAATAGCCCCATTTGTCTATACAAAAGTACCTTTTAGGCTTTTAATGTAATTAACTTTCTAGAACAAAACTACTTTTGAGACTTAAACAAAACAGCTCATTATGAAAAACAGTAAAATTATTGTTTTATTACTCTTACTAACAATTGTATTGCACAGTTGTGCAAAACCAGGTGATCTACTTGAACCAGATTCAGGAACTGAATTGTTAGGTGATTTTATTGTTCCTGCTGGCTTTGATTGGAAAACCACTCAAACTTTAAACGTATCTGTAGTTTTACCGAATGATGGAGATATCCAACCATTAATTATAACTAACAGTTCAGGTACGAAAAGATATTTCCAAGGATATCCGGATGATGGATCAAGAACAGTAAATACTATAATCACTATCCCTTCATACATAAATGAACTGAAGTTAATTTACAATGGCGCTAATGGCGCAACTATTGATTTAGTCAGTAACGTTTCGATGTCGTATAATTTTAATACAGTAAATAAATTTGCAAATAAATCAGCAAGTAAAAGTGCTGTTTCTGCAATTGCTCTTGGATCAATTACAAACTTTACGCTTTATTCAGTTTCAGGTGCGGTATCAAATGTAGGTGTTTCAAATATTACAGGTGATGTTGGAACAAATTTGGGCGCCATAACAGGTTTTGGCACTCCGTCAACTCTAAATGGGATTATTCAAAATGCTAACACTGTTACTTCACAAGCAACCTTAGATTTAAAAGATATTGTTGCTCAAATAGGCAAGACAGTAACTACAAATTCGGCTCATGTTCCAGTTTTTGGTTCTGAAACACTTACTCCAGGAGTTTATGCTATAGGAGGAGCAGCATCAGTAGCGGGTACTCTTACCTTAGATGGTCAAGGAGATAGCAATGCCCAATTTATCTTTAAAATTGGAGGAGCATTTACAACCGCTGCTAGTGCAAAAGTGGTACTGATTAATGGTGCTTCATCAGAGAATGTGTTTTGGTTAGCAACAGGTGCATGTGCGATGGCTGCTTCAACTAGTATTAGTGGAAATATAATTGCTAATCCTGGAGCGGTTTCTATGGGTGCTGGTGGTGAACTAAACGGGAGAATGCTATCTCTTGCGGGAGCTGTTAGTTTGCTTAATTGCCGTACTTTAATTCCGCTTCCTTCATATAGCGGAACCTTAGCTTATGAAGATTTATGGCCTGCTAAAGGAGATTATGACTTTAACGATCTAGTTGTTGATTATGATTTTAATATCGTCAAGAATAATCAAGAGGTAGTACAGAGTATAACTGCTACATTCGTAATTGAAGCATACGGAGCTTCTGCACACAATGGATTTGGATTTACATTGCCAACAGTTGATCCTAACGATGTGGTTTCTGTAAGTGGGTATGATGTTAAAAACAATACCGTTTTTAGTATCGCAAGCAACGGCCTCGAAAATGGTCAAAGTGAACCTACGATAATTGTTTTTGATGATGCTTACCGAGTAATGCCAACAGCAACAGGAGGTACTGGTGCGAATACACAATTAGCTTATGGTTACACTGAACCTGTAACTATTGTTGTAACTATTATTCTAGCTAATAATGCTTTAACATTTAGCGAATTGAACATCGGGTCTTTTAATCCATTTATGATTGTGGGCACTTCAGTAAACGGTGCGCCAGGATCTAGAGGTAAGGAAGTGCATTTAGCAAATTACAAACCTTCAGATTTGTTTGACACCAGTTATTTTGGACAATCTAACGACGATTCCTCTCCGGCTAACGAACGCTATTTTGTAACCGGTGATAATTTGCCGTCGGCGATTAATATTGCTGAAAAATTTGATTGGGTAATTGAATATCAAAACATAACTGGAGCTTACAATCAGTTTAAAGATTGGGCACAAAGTAGCGGAGTTACATATGACGACTGGTACACAAGTGAAATAAGTTACAGAAAGAGCAGCTTGATTTACCCAACCAACGTTGAAAATTAAATTAGGTATATTTTATCATTAGTCATCTGCAATGAACGAATAGTTTTCTCTTGTAAATCTCTTGATTCAGCTAAGTGTTTAGTAGTTTAGTCCTGAAAAAATGATAGAGAATTAATGTAAAATAATAGTACAATTATCAAACAGCAGTAGGCAAAAGTTTACTGCTGTTTTTGTTTTATAAGCTATCATTTTAATTGTGGAGATGCATTTGATTCGGAGGTGATAAGAGAACCAGATGTTCTCTTCGTCAATCGCCATTTTGTATAAAGCCCTTGGCTCAGTGCGTTCCTTTAGCTCCGAATTTCATTTTTACAACAATTACTTAAAGAAATACCTTGATAGGTTGTTATGGGGATTTGTCTCCCATTTTCGATTGCAGTAAACTAGATGGTTTTGAGGTCTTTATTTTTTCTTTTCTTCATCAACAATTAGTTTCAGCGAATTGATATAATCTGTATCAAATTCGATCACTCTTATTTTGTTTGGCTTAAAACTCATTTCTCCTTCAAATTCACCTTCAGATCCCAAAAAGTCGATTACCACTTCTTCTTCATCCATTTCTATGAGTTTACCCAGATAAACGGCTTTATCAGATTTTGTTGCAATTTGAAAAATCTCATACTTACGTGCTAAAAAATAGATAATTGCAGCTATATCGGTAAGCGGAATTATTTCGGCTGCACTTGTTTTTAATCCTTTGAGTTTAATTACTCTTTCGGTAAATTCATGATCCTTGTCTTGGATAATCGCCTTTACATTTTTGTTTCTCAATATCGTATAACCATCAATTATAAAATCGACAGGATTATTTTTAATTAAGATCCAATCTTCAGTCCAATCAATAAGAAAACCGCTAAAAATTTCTTTTTTGTCGTCAAATTCTATTGTGATTAATTGTCGTAAGTACTTGTCCATTCTGTTTTTTTTAATTTTCGAAAGCGGCTTGCTAGTATTATTCAATTTCTAAATCGTCACTATAAAAGCTGCTCGCAAACTTTTACTTATTTATTTTAAAGGTAAATGTAAGGATTTAATAGATTTGTTTTAGTATCAATGGGTATGTGTACGAAGACGGGAGGTTTCGTATATTCTTACCATGATAGAGTAATCATCGAAACGCCAATTTTTTCTCCTTGTTTGACGGAAGTTTCATAACCTTTTAAAGTATTAATCAATAGATCGTCATCGATGCGAATTTTATTTTTTTCAAACAGCAGTACTACCGTAGATCCCCCGAATTTGAAATATCCTTTCTCGTCTCCTTTATTAACAAAGTTTCCAGAATAGGTTTGTATCATACTTCCCACCATAGTTGCGCCTACTTCGGCCATGATAACATTTCCAAACACAGGGTTTGTAACGGTCGTATACTCCCTTTTGTTGAGGCAGAATATTTCTGTCATTTTGCGCAAAGCAAGTGGGTTAACTGAATAATAATCTCCGTCAATCTTGGTGTTGGATGATACACTTCCGCTAAGGGGAAAATGGTAACGGTGGTAATCGGCAGGGGCAAGCCGGATGATCACTAAGCTGCCATCCATATATTTTTTAGCAAGTTCGGCATTATTTAAAAATGATAAAATATCAAAGCGGTATCCCTTGATAATAAAATCGCTATTGCTAATATCGGCATAAGCCAATATTTTTCCATCGGCAGGGGACGCTGTAATAGCTGCGTTAGTATCCACCGGTCTGGCATTATTCTTTAGTTTTCGGGTAAAGAAATCGTTGAAAGAGTGGAACTCCTGTTTTTGAAAGACGTTCCTATCGATATCAAATTCTTCAATAAAGGGTTGTATTTTTTTAGTCGATGAAGGACGATCCATCATATTGCCATAAATAGACGACACGAATTTTCTTTTCACCAGAGTCCACAATGTTGCTTCGCCAACTGGATTATTATAAAGCCAAACCAACCACTTTTCGGCAGCCACTTTTTCTGTTTTTAACACCCCAGTTTCCCTGTCGTAATATTTTATGGGAGCTTGTGGCGGCAACGGATAAAAAGCCAGTATGACAATGATGGCCAGCAATAAGAAAATGATGCCCCAGCTTTTTTTAGTTTTTGTAATTTTCATGTTTGTCTTTCCTTTTTATTTCTTGTCTTTAATGTAGCAAAAATTTTACTGTCATTATTTCGTTCTCTTTTTTCCTCGGTTTGTATATATTCGTTGCAAATGCTTGACGTAAAGATAGCGCAGATTTTTAATTCGTGTCCGTAAAGAGGGTCAAGTATTTAATTGTGATCTAAATCTAGAAGTACAGTTTTTAATTTTTTTTGTGGCTAATTGTTGAGGATAGGTATATCTACGCGATCGGGAAAGTAGAATAGTAGAACCGCTTTTTAGCGGGTTGGAATGGGCACAGAATACAATTCTGCGCTAACTGTTGAGATATATCTGCGCGACCTGGGGTATTATATACTATTGTGTTCACGAGTGGGGAATACTGCGCGGTCGGGCTAAATACCTTTGCTAACTTATGTGATGAATACTGCGTGATCGAGATTGAATTCTGCGTTAGCTGTTCTCAACTTTTTCTTTTTCGAAAAATTAATACTACTACAATTAGTAATATTATTATTCCTGAAAGTAAATATATTATTAATTTCTGCGATTTTATTTTTTCTTCAAAAGAGTTCTTCACTAAACCAACTTGATAAGAAGTGTTGTTTTCAAATTTGATTGTATTAACACCGCTTCTGTTAGATTTATAGATTTGGAATATTTTTTCAAGCTCTTGCATTTCGCTGCTTTCTATGTTTTTAAGTGTATTTGTCCTCGAACAGATTGAACATGCTAAAGTTTGACTGTCTGTTTTTGCATATATTAAGTATTCTGTTCCAAGTTCAAACATAAAATCGCAGCTAGCTTCATCTTGACTTAAAATAGTTCTGAATTTTTTATCTTTATAAAAATTTTGTTTGAATGATTTGAGAATTTCGACAGTATAAGAGTGAATTTTAATACCATGATTTCCGTAGAGTAAAGTGTCAATTTTAACTATTTTACCAATAAAGACTTCATTTGCCTTTTCCCAATTTACCTTTACAGATGGTCTTTCTGTACACGAACAAGAGTAGCTTTTTTGAGTTGCAAAAAATATAATTATAAAAATAAAGATTTTTCTCATGTAGTAAATTTGCTGTTCGGTTTTTGTATTTTTTAGGATGAGAATTTTTTTAATTCTTATTTAATCCAATTTTAATATAGTCAGTTTCCATTTTCATATCAAGAAAGAGGATGTTATCTCTATATAGGAATGGTATTTCATATTTTTTACCTTCATCATCAATAAAAACGATTTTTTTATTTACTTGATCAAATCTGAATTGGCCATTAATTTCACCAATCATTGGTTGAGTCAGAGTGTAGTTTCCATTGCTCTCAAAACTATAACTAATTGGAAATATTAGTATTTCTGACATTTTACGAAAATTTTCAGCTTCACCTTTTCGGGAAGCATCTTTATATGAAATTGAATCGGTTGTTTTGTTGAAATAGCAAATTTCATCCTCATAAGAGACGACTTTCCAACTCCCAACTAGCTCTTGGGAATTGACTTTTAAACTCACTATTAAGATGACGAATAGAATTTTTTTCATTCTAATATTAACTATTTGTTATTTTACTCAAATATAAACAACTTCCTTCATTATAACACAAAACGTTTTTAGCCCAGATAGAAGTGGAAATCCTTTTTTATTCGCTTTTTAGCGGGAAAAAAGATTGTAGCGAATAGCTGGATCTAGCTCCAAAAAAACACATCTCCGCGACCTAGTTTTAAATTTCAATCAGAACGCCATTCTTTAATAAGTATTTTATAATTTTGCAGCTTGATTTCGGGAGTGAAACGCCGTTATCTCTTTTACTTCGTGCGCAATGAGCAAATTTAAATTTTTGGTTTTACCAAAAACAAAAATGCTCATTACAAATGATGCCTAACTACAATGATTAAGAAGGAAGATTATGAAATGAGCATGAACTAAAATTTGTCGCAAGCACAAATGAAGATATGCGAATTCCATATTCCAATAAAAAACAAATATTATCTACGTATGAAAAAGAAAGTTGAAATTCTTGCACCTGCAAAAAACTTGGTTCAGGGAATAGCTGCTATAAATGCTGGTGCAGATGCTGTGTATATTGGAGCGCCATTGTTTGGAGCACGAACGAATGCAACGAATTCTGTGGAAGATATTGCCGAATTGGTAAAATACGCCCATTTGTTTAAGGCTCAGGTTTTTGTCGTTATCAATACCATTTTGTACGATAAAGAACTGGAAGCATGTAGAAAATTGATTCATGAGTTGTATGATATAAAGGTGGATGCGCTTATCGTGCAAGACATGGCAATTATGGAAATGGATTTGCCGCCAATAGTGATTCACGCCAGTACACAAGCGAATAACCGCGATCCTAAACATGTGAAATTCTTAAAAGACGCGGGAATGCAACGTGTGGTTTTGGCTAGAGAATTGAATTTAGACCAAATTAGAGATATTGCTGCAGAAACAGATGTCGAGTTGGAGTTTTTTGTTTCGGGAGCATTATGTGTTTCTTTTAGCGGAAATTGCTATATGAGTATCGCTGGTGGAGAGCGAAGTGCTAACCGTGGTTCTTGTGCACAAAACTGTCGTCTTCCATACAATTTAACGGATGGAAATGGAACGACCTTGCTTACCGAAAGCCATTTGTTATCGATTAAAGATTTAGACTTGAGCGATCAAATACCTAATTTGATTGAAGCGGGAATTTGTTCGTTTAAAATTGAAGGCCGATTGAAAGACATCGTTTATGTAAAAAATAACACCTCGTTTTTAAGAAAGAAATTAGATTCTTTTCTGGAAAATAATGATACGTTCCAAAAAGCGTCTTCGGGAAGAACGTTCTATAATTTTGTGCCAGAAATGGACAGAAGTTTTAATAGAGGGTACACCGATTATTTCGTGAACAAACGTACAGAAAAAATAGGAAACTGGGATAGCCCAAAATCACAAGGACAGTTGATCGGTGCGATAACCGAAATTAAAGCCAATGGCTATGTGATTGAGAATCATGAACTATTAAACAATGGTGATGGTTTGTATTTTATCAATGAAGCGGGTGTGGCTGATGGGGTACAAATTAATATTATTGTAAATGATATTGTGGTGCCTAATACGTTTAAAAACATCGCAGTAGGAACGGTTATTTATCGAAATTCAGATGCGGAGTTCAACCGAATTGTAGAGAAAGAAAATAGTGCTGTTAGAAAAATAGGCGTTACGCTTCATTTTACCGAAACCGCTGATGGTTTTCAATTGCGTGCGATTGATGAAGACGGTCACGAGAGTATTGCCACTTTGGAAACCGAAAAAGAGGCTGCCAAAAGTGAAGAATCTGTGATTCCAAATATTAAAAGAAACCTTTCTAAAACAGGAAATACTCCGTTTATAGTGGATGACATCGAAGTGGAGTTTACTAACAATTGGTTTTTGCCTATTTCTAAAGTAAACGAAGTAAGAAGAACTGTTTTAGAACAGTTAATTGATATTAGAATCAATGAGTATCATAGAGAAGAATTTCAAATCACGAAAACTGATCATCCTTATCCAACAGAGAAATTAGATTTCACCTTTAATGTTTCGAATAAGCTGGCGAGAGCCTTCTATAAAAGACATGGTGTAACTGAGATTGAAAAAGCATTTGAATTGCAATGGGATCCAGGAAAAGCGCGTGTAATGACCACTAAATATTGTGTGAAGTATGAATTAGGGAAATGCGCCCGTTTTCAAAGAGCAACCATGGGTGAAAAAGTGGTAGAGCCGTTGACTTTAAAACATGGAGAAAACGAATACAAATTGAAATTCAACTGCAAACCGTGTGAAATGGAGATTTGGGAAAAAGATGCCGAATTAGAATTTATAGATGAAGACGAGCAACTGGATTATGTAAAGAAAAGATAAGTTTAAAAGTATTAAGTATAAAGAAAGCTACAGCAGAGATGTTGTGGCTTTTTTGGTTTTTAATAGCTACGAATTTAAAAAAAAATAAGCTTTGTGTAGTATTAAACGGCCACTAATTCACTGATTATTTTTTATGATGTTGTAAAGATGGGGTATGTGTTTTGTATCGAAAATCAGTATAGTTTTTATTTTAGAAAAGAATAAATCTGCGAATCTGCGGTGGTTTTAAGTGGCCA
>NZ_JASMRH010000019.1:0-86932 GCF_041431385.1 Flavobacterium sp. Arc2
TAGGGTGGTCAGTTTACTCCGGAACTGGTGGTCAATTTGCACTGGAATTGGGTGGTCAATTTGACCGGTTTTTCCAGATTGCCAGATAAAAGTGCAGTGAAGTATAATTTTAGAGTTTCAAAAGGTACAGCTCAAGCATTGTTGGGAAAAGTATTGGTTTTTGAAGGAAAAACTCTTGAAGCAATTCCTTATTTAAAAGCGGTAATAGATAATCCAGCACATGACTTGGAGCCGGACGTTTCAAAAGTTTGGTTAAAAGATTCAGAATTTGGAATTGAGTCTTTATTCGAAATTGGCTATATCTCTACAGCTGGTAATGACTGGGGTAATTTCAATTGGGGAGGTCGTACTGAAAGCAACATACATGCGCAATTAATGGGGCCTCGTGGTGACGGTTTTTTCAATCTAACAGGTACCGGAATTATTAATGGATGGGGCTTTAATTTACCAACTGCAAAAATATTAACTGCTTTTGATGCTGCCGGAGATGTAAAACGTAAAGCAGCTACAGTAATGAGTGAAGCAGAACTTAATGCATTTGGTGGAAGTTTAACAGGATCCCCTTGGGATTACGAAGGAGGTATTAGAACAAAATATGCCACACGTTCTTCAGAAACTTCAAGCACTGGTGTTGCAGAATTAAACTACGGTATCAATTGGAGATTATTTAGATATGCTGAAGTTTTGTTGCTTGCAGCTGAAGCGTACAATAAGGAAGGACAAGATGGAAATGCGAGAATAGAATTAAACAAAATTAGAAAAAGAGCAGGATTAGCTGATGTTTCTTCAACCTTAACAGGTACAAATTTGTTTAACGCTATCGCAAATGAAAAATTCCTAGAGTTAGCTTTTGAAGGCCAACGTTTTTGGGATTTAGTAAGATGGGGTAGAGCTAGTGCAGAGTTGTCAAGTAAAGGTTATACCTCTAAAAATGATCTATATCCAATTCCAGCATCAGAAATTGCTAAGAATAAGGCGCTAACAATAGCGGATCAAAATCCAGGTTATTAATAAGTGGTTTGTTAAATTTGGTTAGTTGAAGAAGGCTGTCCGAAAAGTGATTTTTGGGCAGTTTTTTATATAATGGGTAGTTTTTTGATTCTTAAAAGTTAAAAATCCGTCAATACAACCTGAATTTGAATCCTATTCTTAGGATCAATAACTATTTTATTTATCCAAAAAATAGCTACAAGGTTGATAAAGTATGTAAGTGAAAAAATAAAGATTCCTCCTGTTGTTTTGCAATAGAAATACAGCTCTATATTCCTAATTATTAAGTGTGTACTAATAGGTTTGTATACCAACAAAGCCATTAGATTACTTATTCTTTAAAAAGGGTATGATAAATTTAAAATACCTATTTCAAAGCTAAAATCGAGAAATATTTCCAATCTATCTTTGAAGGCTAGGTTAACATGTGCAAATGGATAATCGCCTTACAAATTGTAACTTATAAAAACCCAAAGAGGCTGTCAATTAATGACAGCCTCTTTACTTTTAATACTTTTTTATAAATACCTTAATTAAATTCAGATGTGAAGAATAATTTTACAGATGGATATTTATTTTGTGTCATTTTAATTGTAAAATCTGAATCAGCAAGGAAGACTAATTGACCATATTTGTCTTTTGCCAAGAATTTTTGTTTAATACGTTTGAATTCTTTAAACTCATCATTCTTTGCGTCATCTGGCTTTACCCAGCACGCTTTATGTACAGGAAAGTTCTCATAGGTACATTTAGCTCCATATTCATGTTCTAAACGGTATTGGATAACCTCATACTGAAGCGCTCCTACCGTTCCGATTATTTTTCGGTTGTTCATTTCAAGAGTAAATAATTGCGCTACACCTTCATCCATTAATTGGTCAATCCCTTTGTCAAGCTGTTTAGCTTTCATTGGGTCAGCATTATTGATGTATCTAAAATGTTCGGGAGAGAAACTTGGAATACCTTTGAAACTCATGATTTCTCCCTCTGTCAAAGTATCTCCAATTTTAAAATTCCCTGTATCATGTAGTCCAACAATATCACCAGGATAAGAGATGTCAACGATCTCTTTCTTTTCGGCAAAAAAGGCATTCGGACTCGAAAATTTCAGGTTCTTTTTTTGACGTACGTGATAATACGGCTTATTTCTTTCAAAAGTACCAGATACAATTTTTATAAATGCTAATCTGTCTCTGTGTTTAGGATCCATATTTGCATGGATTTTAAATACAAAGCCTGTCATTTTTTCTTCTTTCGGGTCAACTAATCTTGTTTCAGATTCTTTTGGTCTTGGTGATGGAGCGATTTCAACAAAACAATCCAAAAGCTCGCGAACTCCAAAATTATTTAATGCTGATCCAAAAAAGACTGGTTGTAATTTTCCGTCTAAATAATCCTGACGATCAAATTTTGGATAGACTTCATCAATCAATTCAAGCTCTTCACGTAAAGTATCTGCAGGTTTCTGTCCAATAATCTTTTCTAACTCTGGATTTTGCACATCTGAAAAAGCGATTGTTTCTTCAATATTTTTACGATTATCTCCACTAAATAGGTTGATGTTCTGTTCCCATAAATTGTATATTCCTTGGAAATCATAACCCATTCCTATTGGGAAACTAAGAGGCGTAACTGTTAATCCCAGTTTTTGCTCCACTTCATCCATAAGGTCAAAAGCATCTTTTCCTTCACGGTCCATCTTATTGATGAATACGATAATTGGGATTTTTCGCAACCTACAAACCGCGACTAATTTTTCTGTTTGTTCCTCAACACCTTTGGCAACGTCAATTACCACTATGACACTGTCAACAGCAGTTAAGGTTCTAAAAGTATCTTCGGCAAAATCCTTGTGCCCTGGGGTATCAAGAATATTTATTTTTTTTTCTTTGTAGTTAAATGCTAAAACGGAGGTAGACACAGAAATTCCTCTCTGACGTTCGATTTCCATGAAATCACTAGTAGCTCCTTTTTTGATTTTATTGTTTTTAACAGCACCCGCTTCTTGAATAGCACCACCAAAAAGGAGGAGTTTTTCTGTAAGTGTTGTTTTACCTGCATCGGGATGTGATATAATCCCGAAAGTTCTTCTTCTTTGTATTTCTTTTAAAAAGCTCATGTATGATGTAAATAGTGTGCAAAAGTACTATTTATAAATGTGAATAAAAAAAATGAGGCTGTCTTTTAGAACAGCCTCATTTATATTGGATTTATTTAGGGTTTACATGTTAATTGACCAGACAGAATAACCGTTTGGAGGACACTGGATTTTTACCCAAGTATCACCTTGCGTTGTTGGAATCCATGTGGAATTACCCGTAAAGTCTTTTATTTGTGCATTGGTCCAATTGGTAGGAACCCATCTTTCTTGCCAAGTTGAAGAATTATTGATATAGACAACTAAACCTGGGTTTCCGTTGTATCCATTTCTTCGGGCGATGTATTCATCATTATCTGCATATAAAATGGAAGTGGTTCCGGTCGCTTTTTGATTGTGGATCCAAATCAAGTTATTCATTTTAGTTTTGTCCAGCCATTCTTCATAATCTCTGTAAAAGATTGTTGGATAACCTTCGTGAGTCAAAATGTATGCATAAGCTAATTCTTTTTTATAGATCTCATCTGTATCATGATTGGTTACAAATGTTACGGCCTTGTATGGGTTTCTTTTCCACATCATGTCGTCATTCAAAAGAGCTAAATTATTACCGTCAAATGCGTCATTCATCTTATAGTAACAAGCAAAATCAAATACAGAACTGTTAGCGTTGTTTGCCCACCATTCTAATGTGTTTACGTTTGAATCCCAATATTCGCCAACTGAAAAACCACCCACATTACTATTCCAGTCTTTAACTACCCAAGGACCAAAACCTTTTACATAGTCAAATCTCCAGCCGTCAAATTTCATGGTGTTCTTGTAATATTTACCCACGCCATCTGATCTAAGCCAAAGCCAGTTTTGAACGTTTGGTGTTACATGTGCTAAATCAGGAAATCCTCCAAAAGCACCTTCGTCATTATTACCATAAGCATTTTTATAAAAATCGACGCTGGTTCTAGGGAATTTTCCTGAAGCAACGCCAGTAAAATTCGTATACGTTTGAGTTCCTGTAAAAGGATTGCTTTCTAGTTGTCCGCCGCTATTGTGATTTAGAACCATGTCAGCATAAACTTGAATGTTTTCGGAATGCGCTTTTGTAATTAAGGTGACTAATTCTGTTTTAGAACCAAAACGTGTTTCTATTGTCCCGTTTTGATTGTAATTTCCAAAATCAAAATAATCAGTAGGGTCGTATCCCATAGAAAAGGGACCATTTTGTGCTTTAGATACCGGTGGAAGCCAAATGGACCCAATACCGGCATTTGACCATGCAGTTACTTTTGTGCTTAATGTATTCCACCAGTTTCCACCGGCGGGTACGTCCCAGTAGAAAGCTTGCATCATTACGCCACCGCCCGGATTAGCTACGTACTTTCCTGTTAGTGATGTTGTCGTGGATTTACCCGTACTAAACGGATGACCATCGTGATGTGTAACATCGATTATTTTGCTTTGTGCCTTAATTTCTGCAGTAGGTCCTTGTAATTCATCGTTTGAATTACAAGAATAGAAACAAATAGTCAATGCGGCTAATGCTGCAATTTTAAAATTTGGTTTTTTCATGATTTTGTAGGTTGGTTAATAAAAGAATTGGGGTAATTTTTATAAAGGTTGATAACAAATATTTTTGATGGTAAAAGCTAAAAATTAAGTTATTATCTATTATATCGGGTTTTATTTTGAGATATTAGTTTTATTTTCTTTGTTATTTTAGGAATAATGATGCTCTAGTCGGGCTAATGTATGTAAATAATTGTATCGTATCTCACTTAAACCTTTTAGCCAGTAACGATAACGTTGTAGTGTTGATAAGTAATTATATTTTATTAAAAATGAGACGCTTGTGTTTTTTTTTGCTTCGATTTTGTTTTTTGTTTTAAAGCGGTGGGACGTAAAATTTTTTTGATGGGATATTGAATTATTGCAGAGTTTTAATTTCTGTGAGTAACGATACAATAGCCTTGCCAGGTGAGCTTGACTTGCTAAAGTAGTAAGTCATTAAATAGCAAAGCTAAATTGGTAAGGGCTTGAGGATATTACATGGTTTCCGTAATGAGTAAATGGGCTTATAATTTTTTGTTAATAGTAGTATGGAAACTTGTATTATGTAATTGAATTGTTATTTTTGTTCGTTTTAACTTTAGGAAATTGTTTGTAAGAACATTTTTATTTCTTGATCGTTAAAGTGTATATTTGGCGGCGAGCCATAGGGGCTTTATAAAAGGGATTCCGTCCAATGAAAATTAGAATACTTTACTAAAATATAAAATTGATATAATGCCATTAAAAACAATACAAATGAAGTCCATAAATAGTAGAATTGCATTTTTATTTTTTCTTTTACTGTTTTCAAGTACTATTACCAGAGCGCAAGAAATCATTAGAGATAGTGTGATTACGCCTGCTAAGAAGGTTCAAACTAATCAAAGACAAAAGATTGATGGTATTATTGCTACAGTAGGTGATTTTATTATTTTAGATTCAGATATAGATAAGTCTTATTTAGAGTTGTCAAGTCAGGGTAATTCTGTAAAAGACATCACTAGATGTCAGATGTTAGGGAAATTGCTTGAGGATAAATTATATGCACACCAAGCAATTCAGGATAGTGTGAAAGTAACGGATGCTGAAGTGAAAGGAATGATGGAGGAGCGATTGAGCTACATGGTAGGTCAAATTGGTTCTATTGATAAAGTAATAAAATATTACAAGAAAAATTCTGAAGAAGAATTCAGAAGTTATTTCTTTGATATTTTGAAAGAGAATAAGCTTTCTTCTGAAATGCAAAAGAAAATTGTTGAAGAAGTAGAAATTACACCTGAAGAAGTTCGTAATTTTTTCAAATCAATTCCTAAAGATGAATTGCCTCTTTTTGGAGCAGAAATGGAAGTAGCTCAGATTGTAATCACGCCTAAAGTATCCGATGCGGAGAAACAAAAGGTAATTGACAAGTTGAATGGATTTAAAAAAGAAGTTGAAGAGGGTTCAAGTTTTGCTACAAAAGCGGTATTGTATTCAAAAGATCCGGGGTCAAGCTCAAATGGAGGTTACTATAAAATGAATAGAAAAACACCATTTGTTAAAGAATTTAAAGATGTTGCTTTTAGTCTTCAAGAAGGTGAAATATCTGATCCATTCGAAACTGATTTTGGTTTTCATATTATTTATGTTGAAAAAATCAAAGGTCAAGAAATTGAATTGCGTCATATATTATTGACTCCGACAGTATCTGATGATGCTTTGACGTCAGCCAAAGAGAAAATTACTTTAATTAGAAATAAGATTGTAGATAAAAAAATCAGTTTTGCTGAAGCAGCCAGAACAGAATCTGATCAAAAAGAAACTAGAGCAAATGGAGGTTCTTTAATTAATCCAAAAACACAAGACACCCGTTTTGAAATGACTAAAATGGACCCAAGTCTATATAGTGAGGTTTCTAATTTAAAAGACGATAGTATTTCTCAGCCAATATTAAATACGGATGAAAACGGAAAGAAAAGTTATAAGTTAATAACGGTTACTAATAGAATTAATGAGCATGTCGCTGATTATGCTACAGATTATATTAAGATAAAAGATTTAGCACTAAAAGAAAAACAAATCAAAGCGATTGGAAAATGGTTTGATGAGAAAATCAAAGAGACCTATATTAAAATCCTTGGTGAATATAGAGACTGTGACTTTACAAACAATTGGTTAAAAAAATAATTATATTTTTCTAAAATAAATAAAAAGAGTTAGCTTTATGATTTCATAGAGTTAACTCTTTTTTAATTTAAATCCCCTTTAAAAATGTCTGACGTAGCAGCAATCCATAATTTGGTTCAGAAACGAAATGAGTTAAAAAGCGAAATCGCAAAAATTATTGTAGGTCAGGATTCGGTGGTTGATCAAGTATTGCTATGTATTTTTTCGGGCGGACATGCACTGCTTGTTGGTGTTCCTGGATTAGCTAAAACTTTATTGGTGAATACTCTTGCTCAGGCTTTAGGACTTAATTTTAAGAGAATTCAATTTACTCCGGATTTAATGCCTTCTGATATTTTGGGAAGTGAGATATTAGATGAAAACCGTCAATTTAAATTTATAAAAGGGCCTGTTTTTTCGAATATTATTCTGGCGGATGAAATAAACCGTACGCCTCCAAAAACTCAGGCGGCTTTGCTTGAAGCGATGCAAGAACGATCTGTTACTATCGCAGGTGAAAATTATAAGTTGGATCTTCCTTACTTTGTTTTGGCTACCCAAAATCCGATTGAACAGGAAGGAACCTATCCCTTGCCTGAAGCTCAGCTAGATCGATTTATGTTTGCAATCAAACTTGAATATCCTTCGTTTGCAGAAGAGGTTCAAGTGGTGAAACGTACTACATCAGATAACAAAACTATTATTAGCCCATTATTTACTGCGCAGGAAATTATAGATTTTCAGCTATTGATTCGAAGGATTCCTGTAGCGGATAACGTGATCGAATATGCTGTGACCTTAGTCAGTAAAACACGTCCAGACAATCCGTTGACTAATGAGTTTGTGAGAAGTTATTTGGATTGGGGAGCAGGACCGCGCGCATCCCAGAATTTAATATTAGCAGCCAAAGCACATGCTGCCTTCAACGGAAAATTTTCACCTGATATTGAAGATGTTAAAGCTGTGGCAACCGGAATTTTGCGTCACCGTATTATCAAAAATTATAAAGCGGATGCTGAAGGAATTACGGAGGAAATGATTATTGCAAAGTTAATTTAAAGCGCTTTTAACTACGCTGTAGAATGGCAATGTTTATGATTAACTACAACGATTACTTACATTCTCTTTATTTGGAATTTTAGTGAATTAAAATTCAAATAAATAATTGTCGATTTGTCATTTAAATGTTAATTTTTTACTTTTTCATCAATTATACGTATTAAAAATTAGTATTAGACAATAATAATTTTTGAAAAGGCCACTTCTATTAATTTTTTTTAGTTCTCATCTTAAATTCGTTAATTTGCATTACGAAAAAAACAAAAAAAACATTGATATTATGGCTTTTGATTTTGAGATGATCAAAAAAATCAGCCTTTAACATTGAAAAGAATTCTATTATGAACATGTATAACGATTATCTACAGGAAATCGAAGAACGAAAAGGTCAGGGACTTAACCCAAAACCGATTGATGGCGCTGAATTACTAAGCGAAATCATTGCGCAAATTAAAGATTCAGATAACGCTGAACGCGAACAATCTCTTAAATTTTTTACTTATAATACTGTTCCTGGAACTACTAGCGCTGCTGGTGTGAAAGCTACTTTTTTAAAGGAAATTATTCTGGGTGAATCTATTGTAAAAGAAATTACTTCTGCTTTTGCATTTGAGTTGTTATCACACATGAAAGGTGGTCCTTCTATTGAGGTTCTACTTGATTTAGCATTAGGTAATGATGCAGCTATTGCGAAAGAGGCTGCAAAGGTTCTTAAAACGCAATTTTTTCTTTATGAAGCAGATACAGCTCGTTTAGAAGCGGCTTACAAAAGCGGAAGCGCGATTGCTGAAGAAATTTTAGAGAGCTATGCTAAAGCTGAGTTTTTCACGAAACTTCCGGAAGTAGTAGAAGAGATTAAGGTAGTTACTTATATTGCTGGTGAAGGAGATATTTCAACTGATTTACTTTCTCCAGGAAATCAAGCACATTCAAGATCAGATCGTGAACTTCATGGTAAATGTTTGATTTCTCCTGAGGCACAAGATGAGATTCAAGCTTTGCAAGCGCAGCACCCTGATAAAAGTGTGATGCTGATTGCTGAAAAAGGTACAATGGGTGTTGGTTCGTCAAGAATGTCAGGTGTTAATAACGTGGCGCTTTGGACAGGAAAAAAAGCAAGTCCTTATGTTCCTTTTATTAATATTGCTCCAATCGTAGCAGGAACAAATGGAATTTCTCCAATCTTTCTTACTACAGTTGATGTTACTGGTGGTATTGGTCTAGATCTAAAAAACTGGGTAAAAGTACTTGATGCGAATGGTGAAGCTGTTCGTAATGAGAATGGAGACCCTGTTCTTGAAGAGGCTTACTCTGTTGCAACAGGTACTGTTCTAACGATCAATACAAAAACAAAAAAATTATATAATGGGGACAAAGAGCTTATAGATATTTCTAAAGCGTTCACTCCTCAAAAAATGGAATTTATAAAAGCGGGTGGTTCATACGCAATTGTATTCGGTAAAAAACTTCAAACTTTTGCATCGAAAACGCTAGGTATTGATATTTTACCTGTATTTGCTCCTTCAAAAGAAGTTTCTATCGAAGGACAAGGGCTTACAGCAGTAGAAAAAATATTCAACAAAAATGCAGTTGGAACTACTCCAGGTAAAGTTTTACACGCCGGTTCAGATGTGCGTGTAGAAGTTAATATCGTTGGCTCACAAGATACAACTGGTTTGATGACCTCTCAGGAATTAGAGTCTATGGCTGCTACTGTGATTTCTCCAATTGTTGACGGTGCGTACCAATCAGGTTGTCATACTGCTTCAGTTTGGGATAATAAGTCTAAAGCAAATATCCCTAGATTGATGAAGTTTATGAATGACTTCGGTTTGATTACTGCTCGTGACCCTAAAGGGGAATATCTTGCAATGACTGATGTAATTCATAAAGTGCTAAATGATATTACTGTAGATGAGTGGGCAATCATTATTGGTGGTGACTCTCATACAAGAATGTCAAAAGGGGTTGCCTTTGGGGCAGACTCAGGAACAGTTGCGCTTGCACTTGCTACTGGTGAAGCTTCAATGCCAATTCCAGAATCAGTAAAAGTTACTTTTAAAGGAAACATGAAAACTTACATGGATTTCCGTGATGTAGTTCATGCTACTCAATCTCAAATGTTAAAACAATTTGGCGGAGAGAATGTGTTCCAAGGAAGAATCATTGAGGTTCATTTAGGAACGCTTACTGCTGATCAAGCATTTACTTTTACAGACTGGACTGCCGAGATGAAAGCGAAAGCTTCTATCTGTATTTCTGAGGATGAAACTTTGATCGAATCATTAATGATCGCTAAGAGAAGAATCCAGATCATGATCGACAAAGGGATGGATAATGCAAAGCAAGTTCTTAAGGGATTGATCACAATCGCTGACAACAGAATTGCAGCGATTAGATCTGGTGAAAAACCTGCTTTGACTCCGGATGCAAATGCGAAGTATTATGCGGAAGTTGAAATTGATCTTGATCTGGTTGAAGAGCCAATGATTGCAGATCCAGATGTAAATAATGCAGATGTTTCTAAACGATACACACACGATACGATTAGACCGCTGTCTTTTTATGGAGGAGTGAAAAAAGTAGATCTTGGTTTTGTTGGTTCTTGTATGGTTCATAAAGGTGATTTGAAAATTCTTTCTCAAATGCTTAAGAACATAGATGAGCAATATGGTAAAGTTGAGTTTAAAGCACCGCTTGTAGTGGCGCCTCCAACTTATAACATTGTGGATGAACTTAAGGCTGAAGGAGATTGGGAAGTTTTACAAAAGTATTCTGGTTTCGAATTTGACGATAATGCTCCAAAAGGGGTGGCGCGTACTGGATATGAAAATATTCTTTACCTTGAACGTCCAGGTTGTAATCTATGTATGGGGAACCAAGAAAAAGCAGAAAAAGGGGATACCGTAATGGCAACTTCTACTCGTCTTTTCCAAGGAAGAGTGGTTGAAGATTCTGAAGGTAAAAAAGGAGAATCATTACTTTCTTCAACTCCTGTTGTTGTATTGTCTACAATCTTAGGTAGAACACCTACTATGGAGGAATACAAAGCAGCTGTAAAAGGAATTAATCTAACGCAATTTGCACCGTCTCATAAGTTGTTAGTTAAATAATAATAATAATAATTATATCAAAAAGCCTGAGTCTATGATTCAGGCTTTTTTTTATTTTTATAGCTACTCTATTTTTTGTACCTTGTCGTGTCTATAAAACAATAATAAAAAAAACAATTATATATGGCATTTGATATTGAAATGATAAAAAAAGTGTATGACAGCATGACAAGTCGTGTTGATGCTGCACGCGAAGTAGTTGATCGTCCACTTACTTTAACGGAGAAAATTTTATATAGCCACTTATGGGAAGGAAAGGCGAAGCAAGCTTATGGAAGAGGTGTCGATTATGTTGACTTTGCTCCAGATAGAGTAGCTTGTCAAGATGCAACGGCTCAAATGGCTTTATTGCAATTTATGCATGCAGGTAAGAAAACAGTTGCCGTTCCAACAACGGTACACTGTGATCACTTAATTTTGGCTAAAGTAGGAGCTGAGAAGGATTTAGCTGTTGCAAAAGAACAATCAAGCGAGGTTTTTGATTTCTTATCATCAGTTTCAGATAAATACGGTATTGGTTTCTGGAAACCAGGATCGGGAATTATTCATCAAATTGTTCTAGAAAACTATGCTTTCCCAGGTGGAATGATGATTGGGACAGATTCACATACTGTAAATGCAGGTGGTTTAGGAATGCTTGCTATTGGTGTTGGTGGAGCTGATGCTGTTGATGTAATGTCAGGAATGGGATGGGAATTGAAATTCCCTAAATTAATAGGAGTGAAGTTAACCGGTAAACTATCGGGTTGGACGGCTCCAAAAGATGTCATTTTAAGAGTTGCCGATATTCTTACTGTAAAAGGAGGAACAGGGGCAATTGTTGAATATTTTGGTGAAGGTGCACTAAGTATGTCTTGTACTGGTAAAGGAACCATTTGTAATATGGGTGCCGAAATTGGTGCTACTACTTCGACTTTTGGTTATGATGATTCTATGCGTAGGTATTTATCTGCTACAGGTCGTCAAGACGTAGTTGATGCTGCAGATAAGGTAGCTAGTTATTTAACTGGTGACCCAGAAGTTTATGCAAATCCTGAGAAATATTTTGATCAAGTGATTGAAATCAACCTTTCGGAATTAGAGCCTTATATCAATGGACCTTTTACTCCGGATAGAGGTACTCCAGTTTCTAAAATGAAAGAGGAAGCGAAAGCAAATGGTTGGCCAATAAAAGTGGAATGGGGATTAATTGGTTCTTGTACCAACTCTTCTTACGAAGATATGGCTCGTGCTGTATCAATTGTGAATCAGGCCATAGAACACGGTATTACTCCTAAGGCTGAATTTGGTGTTAATCCAGGTTCTGAGCAAATTCGTTACACTATCGAAAGAGACGGTATGATTGCTGCTTTTGAAAAATTGGGAACTAAAGTATTTACAAATGCTTGCGGACCGTGTATTGGACAATGGGACAGGGCTGGTGCTGATAAAGAAGAGAAAAATACAATTGTACACTCTTTTAACCGTAACTTCTCTAAAAGAGCAGATGGTAACCCAAATACGCACGCTTTTGTAACGTCTCCAGAAATGGTTGCGGCTTTAGCAATTGCAGGAAGACTAGATTTTAATCCATTAACAGATCCTTTAATAAATGATAAAGGAGAAGAGGTAATGTTAACAACTCCTTTTGGTGATGA
Source organism: Flavobacterium sp. Arc2 (assembly GCF_041431385.1). Lineage (NCBI taxonomy): Bacteria > Pseudomonadati > Bacteroidota > Flavobacteriia > Flavobacteriales > Flavobacteriaceae > Flavobacterium > Flavobacterium sp. Arc2. The sequence goes on from NZ_JASMRH010000019.1 coordinate 12,591, forward strand.
ATTGCCAAAAAAAGGATTTGATGTTGATGATAATGGTTTTCAAGCACCAGCCGATGATGGTTCAGGAGTTAAAATTGTTGTAAGCGAAACTTCGGATAGATTACAATTATTAGCCCCATTTGAAGCTTGGGATGGAAAAAATATTACAGGAGCTAAATTGCTTATTAAAGCATTTGGTAAATGTACTACTGACCATATTTCTATGGCTGGACCGTGGTTGCGTTTCCGTGGACATTTAGATAATATTTCAAACAATATGTTGATTGGTGCTGTAAATGCTTACACTCAAAAAACAAATTCAGTTAAAAATCAATTAACAGGTGAATATGGTGCAGTTCCTGCTGTAGCAAGAGCATACAAAGCAGCTGGAGTTCCTTCTGTTGTTGTTGGAGACCATAATTACGGAGAGGGTTCTTCTCGTGAGCATGCTGCAATGGAGCCTCGTTTCTTAGGTGTTAAAGCGGTATTAGTGAAATCATTTGCTCGTATCCACGAAACAAACCTTAAAAAACAAGGATTGTTAGGATTGACATTTGCTAATGAAGCGGACTATGATAAAATCCAAGAAGATGATACGATCAACTTTATAGATTTAGTTGATTTTGCACCAGGAAAACAATTAACAGTAGAATTTGTACATGCTGATGGAAGCAAAGATTTAATCTTAGCAAATCATACTTACAATGAAGGACAAATTGCTTGGTATGTTGCTGGGTCAGCATTAAACTTAATTGCTGCTGAAGCTTAATTTTAAGTTTATTAATAGTTATAAAACGCTCTGTGGAAACAGAGCGTTTTTTTATGTTTTTTTAGTTTGTTAAAATGATTGTAAAGAGATGTTAAAATAGTAAGATATTTGTATTTATAGGTTAAATTCGCATTTTAGACATGCAATATATTCGAGTAAGAACGTTATTGTAGTATGATTTATGATTTTGTGAAAATAAAATTGTATTATTGTTTTGTTATTCAGGGAGATAGAAGTTTTTGAGTGAAATTTAAATGAAATTTATGCGGTTTTTTAATTGGGTCTTTGGAGTTGTTTTATTAAGTAGTCTAAGTGGTTTTTCGCAACAAAAGTATACAGAGCATACCGTTTCCAAGGGGGAGACTATTTCTCAGATTGCTGCGCATTATAATATTAAGCCCACTGCTATTTACGAACTCAATCCTGATGCCAGAAAAGGGATAAAATTCAAAGGAGTTTTATTAATTCCCGCAGCTGTCTCAAAAAGCAAAAATACTACATCAGATATTGCTATTGCATACCCTGAAAAAAAGCATACAGTCCTTCCCAAAGAAACCCTTTACGGCATAGCCAAACAATACGGAGTTACCGTTGAAGATTTATACAAAATCAATCCTACACTACAGAATTCAGGATTAAAAAAAGGAGATACAATAAGAATTCCAGGAACAGAATTAAATCAAAGTCTAACTTTAACTGTTGCGGATCCAATAAAAGAAATTCAAAAAAATACTACCCCTGAAAGAAAAACAATTCAAAAAGAAGAATCAAATTTTACTGTAAAGTTCAATGATGCAAAAGTAAACTCATCCGAAGGTGTTGTGCGTGAAATTGTAGCAAACGACACTAAATATTCTATTGCAAAAGAATACGGAATTACAGTAGCTGACTTAGACAAAGCAAATCCTATTCTTGGAACAGAAGCTTTAAAAATTGGTCAAACAATTTCAATTCCTGTAAAAGAGGAAAATAATAAATCGTTAGCAGTTGTTCAAAAAGAAATAAAAAAAGAATCTGAAGTTACGGCTCAGTCCCGCCCTGAACCTAAAAACACAAAAGCCGAGCTAGTTATTGTAGGTGATAAAACAGTGTCGAAAGCTGAAACTCTAACAATAGTTGAACCTGTTACTAACGCTGTTGCTGTTGAAACAGAAGTGGTGAGAGAAGTATTGGCAAAAGAAACAAAATATGGAATCGCTAAAGAATATGGGATTTCAGTAAAAGAGTTAGAACGACAAAACCCGAAAATTATTAGAGGTCTTCCAGTAGGCTATAAATTAAATATTAGAAGTAATAAAGCTGTTGAGGCGATTGCTTCAAATAGTAATTCTGGGTCAACTAATGAAATGGGGAATTCAGATTCCAAATATAATGTAAAGTCTTTTCATGGAACTGATTTCTTAGATCAATTAGTTTCTACAGCTTCAGAGAATATCGGGACAAGATACCGCATGGGAGGAACCACAAAGGACGGGTTTGACTGTTCTGGATTGATGTGTACCACTTTTAGTAATTTTGATATTCAGTTGCCAAGAACCTCTATAGAACAATCGCAATATGGAGTAAAGATTGATAATGAAGATGCTCAAAAAGGAGATTTAATTTTCTTTAAAACGAATGGTAGAAGACAAATTAACCATGTTGGTATGGTAGTCGAGGCAGTTGACGGTGATATCAAATTTATCCATGCTTCGGTTAGTGGAGGTGTAATGATATCTTCAGTTAAAGAAAAGTATTATAAAAAGAAAGTAAGTCAAATTAATCGGGTGTTGTAGTATTTTCGATCAAAAAAACAGACTTTATAAACGAACTCTCAAGTTAACTTGGGAGTTTTTTTGTAAAAATGGTAATATTGCCTCGAGTTTTTCATGCTCTCCTTTAAACGGCTGAGAATCATATTTAAGAGAATCGTTTATGGCTTGGGTCAGAAGTATCAAATGCGTGGCTACTTTTGCTAGAAATGAATCGCACTCCTCGCTTTTCTGCGGTTAAATGTTTATTTTCAATGTTCAGTGGTAGTTGGCTGGTTTGTACCTTTAATGGGATATAGTAGTTTTAAAATGGCAAATATTTCTTTTTTTGTCAAATGTGAATTTTTGAAACACGAAATTTTAGTTTGAAAAGAGTGTTGTATTTGTATAAAAAAAGGAAAGAATACAGTTTGGGTATAAATTAAAGATCAGCATTCCCAAACTAGGAATGCTGATCTTTTTTGTTTTTTTTAATCGCGTTTTTCAACTGCGACGATTTTCAGTTGTTTTTCACCTTCTTCAAAGTTCCAGTTAATCACATCTCCTACTTTCCAGCCCACTAATGCAAGCCCCATCTTGGTTAATATGGATTCCGTTTGGTTTCTTCTCTTGGCTTTATCTGGAGCAACAAAAACATAAGTTTCTTCAAGGTTGCTATCTAAGTTTTTAACGGTTACACGTTTGTCTATGTCGACAATGTCATCCGGTAAATTCTTTCGGGTTAACTGTTTTGCATTCTTAAGTTGTAATTTTAAAGCTTCCTCTTCTGTAGGTGTTACTTTTTTACTTCTAATATGGTCTTTGATTAGATCGTAAATACCTGTTGTTAAAATAATATTTTGTGACATTTTTCTCTTTCTTAGTACCAATACTTTTGGTGCAGCTTTTTTAGCGGCCCAAACATTAAACATCAATTTTCCTGTACGGGATTGGTATTTAATGATAAAGCTGTATCAATAAGTCATTGATGGTTTTAAATTATATATAAAGGATATCTGAAAGTTTCCCTGCCTTGGGTTTGGCAGGGACTATTATATAAAGTCTTTGGAAACTTTAAGAAAAGAGTCATCATGCAGATAGGATAATACAAATAAAGGTCCTGATGCACAACTACTTATGTTAAAAAAAAGTGATTTACTCATTGTTTTTAATTGAACAGCAAAGTTACAAAATTAAATATACCTAAAAGAAGATTTGCCTTAAAATGAAGCCCGTCGTTTAATTCAAAGTAGCAGTCATCCTTTTTTATGTATTTGTTGTTTTCAATAAGATAAAAATGACTTTTTGCAGCTGGTTTTGTGAGTCAGAATGTCTTTTTGCATAAAAAAAAACTACTATTGATGAAGTAGCAGTTTGATTTTATTGATTCTTGAAACGGTTTTTATTTGTGATCTGTCTCAGCTTATTTTACCCGAGCACATGATGTGCCAGCACTTTTTGCACTTCATAAACATTAACTGACTTGTTAAATTGTTTTTTAATACTGGGTTGTAATTCGCTCGAAACCCAAATTTTCAACTCGGCATCAAGGTCAAAAGTTCCTGCAGTCTCAATGCTAAACCTAGAAATACTTTTATAGGAAATGGATTTGTATTCTGTTTTGCTTCCTGTCAAGCCCTGTTTGTCGACTAATATCAAACGTTTAGTAGTAAATATAAAAGTGTCTCGAATCAGTTTAAAACCCAATTCAATCTCTTCTCCGTCGATTAGTAGTTGCCCGAATTCCTTTGTTAGTTGTTCTTGAGTTACCGCGCCTGCGTTACCAAGTAGTGCCGAGAATATTCCCATATTGTTTATTTGTTTATTGTGATTTATTTTAATTTTTATCGCTTGTCGTCAGCATTGCCTATATTATTAGAGGAAGGAAAGTTTTTTTATTTATTTCTAAGACTCGTTATGATTGCCATTACATCTTCATCCCCCAAACCTTCTTTTTGGGCAGTTTCATAGCTATTATACAAGGGATAGATTAGAGGTGAGTCTAATCCAGCTTCCTTAGCTAGTCTCAGATCCTTGACCAAATGTTTGAGTGCAAAAGCAGCAGGATAATCGTTGTTTAAAACAGAATTGGCTTTGATATTGGTGATGCCATTTCCGCAAGCACCTTCATTTATAATCGTTAGCATATCTTCTTTTCGCACACCGCTTTTCTCGGCAAAAATAATAGTTTCTGCCAGTCCCTGAAGGTTTAGTCCTAGCAGGTAATTAATAGCTAATTTAGCTGAACTCGCTTTGCCAGGATCTCCCACGGGAATAGAAATTTTTCCCAGAACATCAAAAATGGGTTTGGCAAGTAGATAATCTTCGTCAGTGGCTCCTACCAAAATTACAAGGGTGCCATCCTGAGCCGGTTTAACGCTTCCAGAAACGGGAGCGTCAATAAAATGTACCTGACGCGCGGTACAGATTGTCGCTAAGTAGCGAGAAGTTTCAGGAGAAACGGTACTCATATTGATAATCAGTTTTTCAGGATTGTCTTGAGAAAGTAAACCATTCTCGCTTTCAAAAACTTCTTTGACAGCATCGTCATTAGATAACATCGTAATCACTACGTCACAGGTTTGTATCACTTCTTTCGGATTAGATGCTGATGTTGCTCCTAAGTCTATTAATTCTTTTTCCTTGTCTTTGGTGCGATTGAATACAACTACCTCAAAACCTGCTTTTAACAGGTTTTTCACCATTGGGTTTCCCATATTCCCAAGGCCAATCCATCCTAACTTTAGTGCTTCCATAATTTTAAATGATAATTTTACTCTTTCTTTTTTACTGTTTTTATAAGAACAGTGAAGCTGTTATTAGCTTCAGAAAAGGAATACTAAATTATGATTAATTTTTGGGATATAATAGTACAGATAGGATTTTAGAAGAAAGCATTTTTAATTTAAATTTTAAAACTGCAAGTGGTGAAATAGTTCGGCTTTATGCTAGCTAAAAAGGCATCTAAATTCATAAACTTTAGAATTAGGATGCCTAAATTGTAATTAAAAATGGGGAAAGATTGTTTTCCTCCTATGCCATATTGTGTTTTTTACTTGGTAAACATATTGTCAAAACGTTTTTATATTTCTTCGGGAGAGATATCCTATCTATGTGTTGCAATCATCTATTTCTATCCACAAGGATCCATTACCTGTCTCACGGGATCTCCATAAAACATGTTTTCAAGTGACATTATCGAATTGACGTTAGTATCCATCGCTTTTTGAAAAGATTTGTCAGCATTTATTATGTGTATAGAAAAAATAATAGGTTTGCCACCAATGGTTTACGGACTTTTATTACCTCAGTCTAAATTTTTTTAAGGGCAATCATTAGTAACGAATCTTCAATTATTATTTCTTCGTGACCTATTTTTCTGTTAGGTATTAACAAGCTTAAATTATCTATTACGTTGAATGCTTTTTTATTAAAAGGAATGGCATCAGTACAGTTTTTAAGGGTCGTATAAGCGCTTAATATTGGCATACCTGATATATATGTCAAGTTTCTCTACTATTTTTTATGTAGATATCCTAGAATATCTGCATATTAGACATAAATTAGTAATACCCTATGGCGTCAACCTTTTTTGAATTTCTTTTTTCATCACTTTCTCAGTTATGGAGAATATTGCTTTTTTGTTTTTCCTGAATTTATTTACAAAAGAGGAGATCTCATTTTCTAATTTATCATGCTCGCTTCTTATTTGGTGGGAATCATATTTATAGGGAGCATCAATAAGCTCGGCGAGATGTTTCAAATGTAGAGCGGTTTTGTCTTGTAGTCCATCGCAACATTTACTTTCGTCAGAAAGCTCTTTGGCTATGTCTCGCATTTCATCTAAGTTCGCATTAAGGGTCAATCCCATAAAATATTTGTCAACAAGATGGTATAAAAAATTCAAATCCTCCTTATAAAATTGTAAGTCAGAGTACCATTCTTCGGTCAAGATATACAATTGTTGCCACTGTGCTTCCCAGTTAAAATCATTTTTTAGTTTGCGTTTTAAATTTTCCATACTATTGATTTATTAGTTAACTATTTCTTTTCATGCTCTAGCGCAGTTTAAAAAGGCATCGCTAAAACGAGGAAGTTGTTTTTAATAGCGAATCAGTGTTTCTTTATATGTACGCGTCAAGTTGTAATCTGCAATGAATTTTTAAATTTTGCTGAAGTGTGTTTTCGAGCGAGAATTTTTATTTAAAAGTTCTTTAAAATTACGAAAAAATAAAGGAATAGGCGATTTTAAGCCTTTATATTTTGGCCGTTTTTTTATTTAAAATCTAACGTCGAAGTAGTTTAGGAGCTGGCTTTATTTAATTGTTATTTTTGTTTTTTTGTAAATCCACTCTAGAAGAAAACAGCTAAATATGATTGAGATTGCCACAATAACGCCCACTTTGTTCGATAGGTATTGCTGTTGTATCAAAACTAATACTGCAGTTAGACAAAGTAAAAAACCAGTCAACGGAATGATTCTGTTTCCATTAATTTCGGCGTGCAATTTAAAACCTACAAAGTTTACTATTGCAAAGATGGATAGGAAACCAACACTTCCTGCTGTGGAAAGACTTTCTAGTTTTAATAAATTGGCAATAGCCAAAGTAGCCACTGCGGTAATCAGTAGTCCGATGGGTTGGTTCCAAAGGAGACTCGTTAAATGATGTGGTAATTCATCGTCTTGGGCTATTTCATAGCTTACTCTGCTGCCTCCATATAAGGACGCGTTAATGGCCGAAAAGGTAGAGATTAGTGCAGCAATGGTGATAATGGTAAATCCCGTTGTTCCTAGCATGGGTTTTGCTGCTGCTGCCAAAACATAATCTTGGGCGGTTGCAATTTCTTTAAAGGGAATAGAGCCTACTGTTACCGCAGCAATAATTACGTAGAGTAGAATGACAAAAATAACCGAATAGTAATATGCCTTTGGGATATTGATTTTGGGGTTTTCGATGTCCGGCGCAGCATTTGCTATGAGCTCAAAACCTTCGTAAGCCACAAATATTACCATGCCGCCCGTTGTTAGTTTTAGAGGAGTTTCCCAATTTTCAAAAGAGAGTTGGCTCAAGTTAGGGTTTCCAAACAATCCATAAATCCCTAATAAAATAAACGACAGCAATATAATGAGTTTGATAATTACAGCGTAGGATTCAATTTGACCTACTACTTTTATACTGTAATAGTTTATGGCTGTAGCCAAAATAATTATAGCACTTGCATAAATATGAAAATCAGCTGTTCTATTGCTTATTTCAAGTAAATTAGGAGCATAGGAGCCAAAGGCAGAAGCATAAAGTGAGAGCATTATGATATAGCTAATCCAGAGGAGGTTGTTCATTCCGCCACTGAAAACGGATTTGCCAAATCCTTGGTTTATAAATTTCACGGTTCCGCCACGATCGGGATAGGTCATAGAGAGTTTGACGTAACTATAAGAAGTGATTAAAGCTAAAATTCCTGCAATTAGAAAGGCGACAGGGGTTCCGCCTTGTGCCAGCGAAACTGCTAATCCCAGAACAGCAAAGATTCCGCCACCGACCATTCCGCCAATTCCAATTGACATTGCTTCCCTGAGTTTAATCTTTTCGTTCATGCTTTAAATTTCATTATGATGGTAACTAATGACGCTCTTAAGAGAAAGTATCTGTTTCTCAAACAATCATGCGGCTTGGTAAATGTAATTGATTTGACGGGCAAAAAAAAGTGAATTGATAGGCAGTCGTGGTCAAATAGGTGTTGTTTGGCCGTGGGTTCGCAACGACGAAATAAAATAGAATAAAGATAAATTAGGGCTGTGAAGTCAAAAAAGTGTACGTCTATGCGAAATGCTGAGCATTTATTTTGCAATCTTTGAACTCAAAAAAAAAATAGCATTATGAGCAAAACAAAACTAATAATCAATAACAACGGATCTATTAAGATAGAAGGTGATTTTGAAATAATGGACAGTGATGGTAAAGTATATGGGCTAGAAGGAAGAACGACTTTAGGTCTTTGTCGTTGTGGGTTGTCTTCTAACAAACCTTTTTGTGATGGTTCACACCGTAGCAGTTTTGAACATGAATCAAAAGCATTTGATTTACCACCAATGAAAACGAAATAATTAATATCGTTTACTGTTTATACCATATAAAAAGCTGCATTTTTCATTAATGCAGCTTTTTATGTTTCTCTCAATCTTTTGATTTCTACAAAGGAGGAGTCTCCATATACTTTGTAATATGTTAATGTAAAGCAATTGCGTTATCGTTATTTTTTTTCCAACTTGAACTGAGTCGTTCTACTTGAATTCGATGTATCATTGATTGCACTTTCGCCCGCGTGAAGGATAGCAGCGGAAATCCTCCCGCTTTTTGGGAGATTGCAGCGGATAGCCTGACCTTGTTGCCGGTGCGGAATTTTTGGATGTTAGGAGTCGTTCTGCAACAAGGGCACGCCCAAAAGAATATGGGTATAACTTAATCGATTTCCAAAAAAAGTATATCTTTATCTAACCAAAAAAACAAAAACCAAAATATGCAAGAAGATAATCAAGACGATTTTAAGAGAGAACTGAGCTTATTTGACGGAACCATGCTTGTCGTGGGTTCCATGATAGGTTCTGGGATATTTATAGTGAGTTCAGATATGGTGCGCCAGCTGGGTTCTGCAGGATGGCTGATCGCCATGTGGGTGCTTACGGGTGTTATTACCGTGATTGCCGCGGTGAGTTATGGCGAACTTAGTGCGATGTTTCCCAAAGCCGGTGGCCAATATGTGTACATCAAGGAGGCTTACGGGAAGTTGATTGGGTTTCTATACGGCTGGAGTTTCTTTGCCGTGATACAGACTGGTACGATTGCCGCAGTGGGTGTGGCCTTTGCTAAATTTACCGCCTATTTGTTTCCGGTCGTTAGCGATGCGAATATTCTGTATGAGCTTGGAGATTTTAAACTGAATGCCGCACAAGTGGTTTCTATTTTTATTATTGTTTTACTAAGTTATGTAAACAGTCGCGGGGTAAAAAACTCTAAGATTCTGCAAACGGTTTTAACGGTGATCAAGATTTTATCATTGGCCGGACTGATCGTTTTTGGCTTCATGTCCGCCAAAGCTGAGGTTTGGGATGCTAACTGGGTTGACGCGTGGGGATCGAAATCACTTGATGTGGCCACAGGAAACTGGATCCCTATCAGCGGGACGGTTTTGATATCGGCAATTTCGGCAGCATTGGTGGGTTCGATATTCTCGAGTGTGGCTTGGGAAGGCGTGACCTTTATAGCGGGTGAAATCAAAAACCCAAAACGCAATGTGGGTTTGAGCTTGTTTCTGGGTACCTCAATCGTGTGCTGTATTTATGTGTTGGCGAATCTGATGTATCTGGCAGTGGTGCCTTTGCAGGGAATTGCCACTGCCCCGGCGGATCGGGTAGGCGTTGTCGCTTCGCAATTCATTTTTGGGGACATAGGGACCCTGATTATCGCTGTGATGATTATGATTTCGACTTTTGCCTGCAACAATGGGTTAATCATGGCAGGGGCGAGAGTGTATTACACTATGGCCAAGGACGGGGTTTTCTTCAAGAAAGCCGCTGAATTGAACAAAGCGAAAGTTCCGGCCTGGGCCTTATGGGCACAGTGTTTATGGGCTTCGGCTTTGTGTCTGACAGGGAAATATGGCGATTTGCTGGATTTTGTGGTGATTATCGTTTTGATATTTTACATACTGACCATTTTGGGAATTTTTATCCTCCGCAGAAAAATGCCGGATGTCGAAAGACCATATAGGGCTTTTGGTTACCCATTTTTACCAGGACTTTATATTGTTGTGGCCAGTGCCATCTGCATCGCCTTGTTTGTCACTAAAACGAGTACGAGCGGTTGGGGTGTGTTAATCATGCTACTTGGAGTACCGGTTTATTATTTGACGCGAACTAAAGAATAATTGTTAGTGAAAAGTGAGAAGTAAGAATAACGAAAAAAGGAAGTGAGTATTGAATCTTACGTCTTTACCCTTTTTTCTTTGTTTCCTTTCTCTTCTTTAAAAGTAAACATAAAAAAATCCCTCACGTTGCAATAACGGGAGGGATTTTCTATTTAATCCAGGTTGGGCCGCTGTGAATCTTAATCTAAAACTTGAACTAAAAACTAAAAACTAAAAATTGAAACGGCCTTCCCAAACCTGTAATCTGTAGGCTAGTAGTACGTGAAACGTCTTACTTTAGCGATATATTTTGCCAATCTTATAACTTGGTGACTGTAGCCATATTCATTGTCATACCAGATGTACAAGACAATGTTTTTACCGTCATTAGAAACGATTGTGGCATTACTGTCATAAATCGAAGGTGCAGATGTACCAACGATATCTGAAGAAACCAGTTCGTTATTTGTTGAGTATTTAATTTGCTCTACTAACTCACCTTCTAATGCATATTTTTTCATAATAGCATTGATTTCTTCAATTGAAGTTTCTTTTGCTACTTCAAGATTCAGAACAACCAATGATCCATTAGGAACAGGAACACGAATCGCATTAGAGGTCAATTTACCTTCTAGTGATGGTAACGCTTTCGCAACAGCAGTACCTGCTCCCGTTTCAGTAATTACCATGTTTAAGGCTGCAGCTCTACCACGACGGTATTTTTTGTGCATGTTATCGACCAAGTTTTGGTCATTTGTATATGAGTGTATGGTTTCTAAGTGTCCTTTTACTACGCCTAAAGTATCTTCAACTGCTTTCAGTATCGGAGTGATGGCATTTGTTGTACAAGAAGCGGCTGAGAAAATATCTAAATCGTCTGGATTGTATTCATTTTGGTTTACACCATGAACAATATTTGGAACCCCTTTACCCGGAGCAGTCAGTAATACTTTATGTGCCCCTTTTGAAACTAAATGTCTGCTTAAAGCTTCTTTAGTTGTAAAAGCACCTGTATTATCTATTACCAAAGCATTGTCAATTCCATAAGCAGTATAATCAATTTCTTCTGGAGCGTTTGCCGTAATAATATGAACTGTGGTACCGTTTATGATTAACGCATTGTTTTTAACGTCAGCGGTTACAGAACCTTGAAAATCACCATGAATGGAATCGTAACGCAATAGAGAAGCTCTTTTTTCAAGTGTAGAGGCATCATTTTTATCTCTGGTTACAATCGCTCTCAATCGTAATTGATTTCCTTTTCCGGTTTTAGACATTAGCTCTCTGGCCAATAAACGTCCAATTCTACCAAAACCATATAAAACCACATCTTTCGGCTGAATTTCTTCCGATGATTTGGCTTCTTTTAATTTGTCTAATACAAAATGTCTTGCGTCTGGGTATTTATCATCTTCTAATACGTACTCGTAAGTCAGTTTACCAATATCTAATTTTGATGGCGGTAAGTCTAATGATAAAACGACTTTGGCAATTTCTACCGAATCAAAGATGGTAATCGGTTTGCCTACAAATTCAGCGGCATACTGATGCAAATTGATGATTTCGTTTACGTTTTTGTCTATCAATTGGTTTTTAAACAAAACCATTTCTATGGATTTGTCATACCATAAATCGCTGACAATTTTAATTAATTCTACTCCCGCACGTCGTCTGTCGACCTGAAATGAAACTTCTTTTTGATACAAAGGTGTCTTGCTCATATTGAAAATTTAAAAAAAATTTTAGTAGTTATTTGATAAAATTTGCCGCAAAAGTACCTATTTCAATCGATTTCGTAAACTATTTCGACGTTTATTTTCAATAAAAAAAGCCAATGCGTTTTTACGGCCTGGCTTTCTTTTTATTCAAAGGGGGAGTTATTAGATGATAACTCTAAAGATTTCCCCGCTTTTATTAATCATTTCGAGGCGCATGCTTTGATTTTCTTCTTTAGTATTTAAAAGTTTAGAAACCGTTTCGATATCCTTAGCTTTTACATTATCAATACTCAGAATAATACTTCCTTTTAACTCATTGCTATACTGAACTAAATTTTCGTTAGAGATGGATTTAATTTTCACGCCATAATTGATGTTGAATTTCTTTTTATCGGCGGCATTAATATTTTCTAATTCGATTCCTTTAAATTCAGTACTGAAGAATTCATTTTTACTTAATACGACAGCGACTACACGATTGTTTCCACCTCTGGTATAAGTAACCTGTATTTTATCATTGGGTCTTTTAGTATTGATGTACCCAGAAAGGTCTGCATAAGTAGCAATCTTCTGGTCGTCTAATTTAACGATGATGTCTCCTTTTTGAAGCCCTGATCTTTCAGCACCAGAATTTTTTGTAACGGCACCAATGTAAAATCCTTCGGTTTGATTAATTCCTAATTCTCTGGAAGCGGTTGCATTCAATTCTCCACCTTCTACACCTAGGATTGCTCGTTGCACGTTACCATACTCCATTAAATCTTCGATGATTTTTCTGGCTATATTAGACGGTACTGCAAAAGAATAACCTACATAAGAACCAGTCATAGAGGAAATCATGGTATTGATTCCTATCAAGTCACCGCGGGTATTCACTAAAGCGCCGCCACTGTTCCCTGGGTTTACTGCAGCATCTGTTTGAATAAAAGATTGAATTCCGCTGGTTCCAAGGTCTCTGGCTTTCGCCGAAACAATACCGGCTGTTACCGTTGAGGTTAAATTATAGGGATTACCAACTGCGAGCACCCATTCCCCAATTTTTACAGAATCAGAATTACCAAACGTAGTATAAGGGAGTTTTTCGTCAGCATCAATTTTTAGTAAAGCGATATCCATTTTTGAATCGGTACCAATTAGTTTTGCTTTGTAAGATTGTTTATTGTTTAAGGTGATTTCAATTTCAGAAGCATCTTTAATCACGTGATTATTAGTCACGATATAACCATCTGCAGAGATAATCACGCCAGAACCTGTTCCCACCTGTTCCTGTGTCTGTCCTCCTTTGTATCCGTAATAGTATTCGAGCATGGGATTAGAAACGGTTTTATAGGATACATTTTTTACGTGGACGACTGTATGGATTGTTTTTTCGGCAGCATCTGTAAAGTCAATTACGTCTGGAGATAGGCCTACTTTTTTAGCATAGGAATCAGTTGATAAGGCTGTTATTGGGGTTTTATTGGAAGAAAAATAGCCATTAGTGTCAAATAATAATTTGTAAGCTCCTAATGTTACGGCGCCACTTAATAGAGATGCCAAAAATAGCTGTGAAAATCGATTCATAATAGAGTAAGTTTTACGTTATTTGTAATGTAAAAATAGAACTAAATAGGGCGTTCAAAAAACAGTTTAACGCTCTTTAACAGTGATTAACGTTTCATTAATAGTTAGTCCTTTTGTGAAACACAATTAAAAGAAAATGCAATTAGAATTTTATAAATACCAAGGAACCGGAAACGATTTTGTGATGATTGACAATCGGCTAGGAACTTTTCCAAAAGAAGATACGAAACTCGTGGCTCATTTATGTGATAGACGTTTTGGAATAGGAGGAGATGGCCTTATTTTATTGGAAAATGATCTCGAATCTGATTTCAAGATGGTGTATTACAACTCAGATGGAAGCCAAAGCACCATGTGTGGTAATGGTGGAAGATGTTTGGTGGCTTTCGCCAAAAAATTAAAAGTGATCGGAGACAGCACTACTTTTAATGCTGTAGACGGCATGCATCATGCAACAGTTAATGAAGCAGGTATTGTGTCATTGCAAATGATTGATGTTTCGAATATTAAAAGAGAATCCGATTATACTTTTTTAGATACTGGATCTCCTCATCACGTTCAGGTTGTGGATGATTTAGTAAATTTTAATGTAAAACAACAAGGCGCCGCCATTCGATACGGTGATTTGTACGGAAAACAAGGAAGTAACATCAATTTTGTAAAAAAAATAGATGCCACTACTTTTTCGCTACGTACCTATGAAAGAGGTGTTGAAGATGAAACATTAGCTTGCGGAACGGGTGCTACTGCTGTTGCGATAGCGATGAATGCTACTGGGGTGACGGATTCTAAGTCTATAGATTTAAATGTGGAAGGCGGAAAACTAGTCGTTTCTTTCGACAAAAAAGACAACCATTACACTAATGTATTCCTGAAAGGACCTGCTAAGTTTGTCTTTGAAGGAACAATCGAGGTTTAAACTTACCTCTAATTTTTAACCCTTAACCTCTTATTTCGATAATGATAACCCTAAAAGGAGATAACATATACATCCGAGCGCTTGAACCAAATGATTTGGAGTTTATTTATGCCATAGAAAACGAACAGAGTATGTGGGACGTGAGTAATACTAACACCCCATACAGTCGGTTTTTAGTAAAGCAGTATCTGGAGAACGCACATCAGGATATTTATGAAGCTAAGCAATTGCGATTGGCTATTTGTCAAGATGAGGACTTTCCAGCTGTGGGATTAATTGATTTATTTGATTTTGATCCAAAAAATAATAGGGCAGGAGTAGGGATTGTAATACAGGGACTTGATAAACGAAATCAAAATATTGGTTCTGAAGCATTAGGTCTGCTAATACAATATGCATTTCATAATCTTAATTTACATCAGTTGTATGCAAATATTGGCACCGAAAATGAAGCAAGTAAAGCTCTTTTTACTAAATTTGGCTTCGAATGTATCGGTGTAAAAAAAGATTGGAATCTAGTGAGTGGTAGTTATAAAGACGAGGCATTTTTCCAATTAATTAATCAACAATTTTAAAACTTTAGCTTTGAATATAAAAAAAACTATCTCAATTGTAGCCGTAGTTGTGGTTTCAGGATTAATTATCTATGGATTCATCCTTGTAAAACAAATTTTTGCTGACAACACAAAATTTGCCGAAAAGGAAGTGTATGTTCATGTTCCCACAGATTCTAATTATGAAACAGTAAAAAAAATATTAGCACCTTATGTGGATAATATAGATCGCTTCGAAATGGTGGCAAACAAAATGAGCTATCCTCAAAATATAAAAGCGGGACGTTTTTTATTTACCAAAGGAATGAATAGCTATGCTCTTGTAAAAGCAATGCGATATAATGTTCCCGTAAAATTAGCATTTAACAATCAAGAACGCCTAGAAAATTTTGCTGGAAGAGTAGGTTCTCAAATAGAAGCCGATAGTTTGTCATTGCTAAGCTCTTTTAAAGATTCTATTTTTCTAAAGGAAAACGGTTTTACCCCCGAAAATGTTTTGGTTATGTTTATTCCAAATACTTATGAGTTTTATTGGAACACACCAGCCGAAAAATTCCGCGATAAAATGATCAAAGAATACCGCAATTTCTGGAATAAGGAGCGTGTTGCAAAAGCAGCGCAACAGGGATTGACTCCTATTGAAGCAACGATCTTAGCTTCGATAGTTCATAAAGAATCGGTAAAAAAAGATGAAAGACCAAGAATTGCTGGCGTATATCTTAATCGATTGAGATTAGGGATGCCGCTTCAAGCAGATCCTACGGTTATTTACGCCCTGAAATTAAAATCAAATGACTTTGACCAAGTAATCAAAAGAGTCTTTTACAATGATTTGACAATGGCATCTCCTTACAATACCTATATGAATATCGGACTACCTCCAGGACCTATTGCCATGCCGGATATCACCGCTTTAGAAGCTGTAATCAATCCTGAAAAGAATGATTTTATCTATTTCTGCGCAAGTGTCGAGCGTTTTGGCTATCATGAATTTGCAGCTACTTTAACAGAGCACAATGCAAATGCTAAAAAATATTCGGACTGGATCAACGCCCAAGGGGTAAAAAGATAATTTTGAAGGGTAAAAGCAATTGTTTTTTTTTACTTTCTTTAATGCTATGGTTTCATATTAGTTTTGGACAAAATGGACTAGACGGTTTCCTAACACCTTCTGATACCTTAAATACAAGCAGAAGAAATGCGGTAATCATTACGGAAGCAATAGTTACCTCAGGAGCATTAGTCGGTCTAAACCAACTTTGGTACGCTGATTATCCAAAATCAAAATTTCACTTTATCAATGATAATGACGAGTGGCTGCAGATGGATAAGATTGGCCATATGTATTCTTCTTATCATTTGGGGAGACTCGGGGCAGAAATGCTGGCATGGAGCGGAACTACCCAAAAAGAACGATTGATTTACGGAGCGGGGATTGGTTTTGCGTTTTTAACCGCTGTTGAGGTCTTAGACGGGTTTTCTTCTGAATGGGGTGCTTCATCAGGAGATATAATTGCTAATGCTTCAGGGACGGCTTTATACGTCTCACAGGAATTACTTTGGAACGAGCAACGTATCACGCCTAAATTTTATTTTCATTCGACTCAATATGCTCAATACAGACCCAATGTTTTAGGAAGCTCTGTATCAGAACAAATTCTAAAGGATTACAATGGACAAACCTATTGGCTTTCGGCCAATTTATATTCCTTTTCTAAAGGTTCAAAAATACCCAAATGGCTAAACTTAGCTATTGGTTACGGAGCGGATGGAATGATCACTGGAAATGGCGAAAATAGCGGGCTTTTTCTAACGCCAAAAACCGAAAGAAGAAGACGGTTTTATTTGAGTTTTGACGTTGACCTGACGAAAATTCAAACAAAATCTCATTTTTTGAAGACTATTTTCTCTGTTTTGAACACTTTAAAAATTCCTGCGCCAACGATTGAATACTCACATCGCGAGGGTTTTAGAGGTCAGATATTGTATTTTTAGGTAAGTTTAACAGCTTGATTTACAGCTTTATGAATTTTATTGTATCTTTGCACGCAGAAATTTCTTAACGGGACAGCGTTTTGAAGAAAAACAATTTATGGTAAAGAAGTGGTATTTTTATACAAGTTTAACTGTTATTATAGCTTTTTTAAGCTCGGGTTTTAAACCTCTTGAGATTGAAGCAAATCAGTGGTTTCTAATAAAAAACACAGATGGAATTAGATACTTATTTCCATCGCTAGAGCAGGACGATTACACCAATATGAATATTCCTTTTACTGGAAATTTATTTATTGGTTTCAAAGAAGCAGTCGGATATAGAGAATCTGAAAACAAATACAAAAAAATCAATTCTCTCGGTTATTTAGGGAAATACCAGTTTGGTAACGAAACCTTAAAATCAGTAGGAATATACGATACTTCTTTATTTCTTAGAAGTCCTAAGATGCAGGAAAGAGCCTTTGTGGCCCTTTTGTCGAAAAACAAGTGGATATTACAGGATATTATCGAGAAATACGATGGTAAGGTGGTAAATGGGATTTTGGTCACAGAATCCGGGATTTTAGCAGCTGCGCATCTTGGTGGTGCGGGTTCTGTAAAGAGATACTTTAAAAGTAATGGAAAAAAATACATCAAGGATGCTTATGGTACTTCAATACGAAGTTATATGGAAGCATTTGGAGGATATGATACTTCATTAATAGTTGCAAATGTAAATGCAATTGCAAGTTTGAAGTAATTTCCAAGACGGTAAAAAAAAAGAGGTTGTCAAAATTTATTTGACAACCTCTTTTTTTGTGACATTTGGTTTTATCTGACTTTTAGAATTTCACCATTAGGACGAACGGTAAGGCGAAGTGTTTCTTTCTCCCTTTTAATTTTGAGGTTGTACTGTTTTTTTAGGACATCGCCATCTTCTTGCGTGTATAAAAATTTGTCATTTACAATAGTCCAGTCTGGATAGGTTCTATAAATAGAATAGATTACTTCGTTAGGTAATCGTATATCTTTAAAATTTTCTACTACTCGAATTAATTTTCCTTTATCATCATAGGTAGCTGATAAAGAACCATCCTTTGTTTGCATGATTAACAAGTAGTTTTCAGATCCTTGATAATCTTTACCAATGTCATAGGCAATAAACTTTTCCTCTAATCTTCTAATGTCCATGTCAGGATTATTATCAGGGATATAAATAGAAAAGTCAGCTCCTACTCTTTTAATCACGACTGCCGGTAGTTCTTCGATTTTCATGATTCCTTCTTCGTATTCTTTCTTCGTTTTATCTTGTCCATATGACGAAACGGTTAAACCTAAAAACAACAAAGTAATAATAAATGATTTCATAATGTTTAGTTTTAAATTAATATTTGGTATGTGTAATTAAAATTCAATATTTTCAGTAGTCTATTTTATTTATTTTTAATAACGTTAAAAACAGTTAGTTAAAAATTTTTTTATGAAGGCGTTTTTAGTATTTATAAAGCGATGCTATATAAAGTTAGTTGTTTTTCTGAATCTATTGTGTTATTTTTTTTATTATTCATCTTAATGGAAATTACTTTTTTATTTGTTTTTTGATTAATTGGATTCCATTATTAAGAAAAGAATAGATGTTATTATTGAAAAAATTTGAAATGCGTATAAAAATAGATTAAAGTCACCCTAATTCGAATACAAAAAAAGCTCCCCAAATTTGGGGAGCTAGAAGTTAATCTATTTTTAAAGTGCTTACCTTACAGAAAGAATTTCACCATCGGCATGAACCTTTAATTTCTTGCTTTCTTTTCCTTTTTTAATTTTTAAATTATATTGTTTTTTCAAGACATCTCCTTTTTCTTGAGAATATAAATACTTGTCATTTACAATTTGCCATCCTGGATAAGTCTTGTATACAGAATAGATGACAGAAGAAGGCAACTTAACATTCTTGTAATTTTCTACAACACGAATTAACTGTCCGTTTTCATTATAAGTTGCAGATAAAGTTCCTCCTTTTAGTTCCATATAAACAAGGTATGTTTCGTACCCTTCATAGTTTTTACCCAAATCATAGGCGATGAAATTATCTTCCAAGGCTCTTACCTTGGGATCTGCGTTTCTGTCTGGCAGATATATTGAGAAGTCATCTCCTGCACTTTTAATTACCACAGCTGGTAAATCTTCTATTTTGATAACTCCTTCTTTCGTAACTTTCTCCATTTTATCTTGCGCATAAGATGAAGTGGTCAAACCTAATAACAATAAAATAATAATAAATGCTTTCATGATAGATAGTTTTTAAATTAATATTCAGTTTAGGTTAAATAATTGAAATTTAAGGACTTGTTATGTGATCGTTAATTTTCATGATCTTTATTTGTTGAATTGTGTTTTATTGCACTGTATAATTATAGACTTACAGTAAATTTAGTCTTTTTATTGAAAATTTCATGTTAAAGCTTTCCTTTTGACATGTTAATATTTTCCGTCAATACTTTGTTTTTTTATTAGGATAAATCATCTCCTTGCGATAAAAAAATCAAACTTTATAAATATTTGATGAAGGAAATTAGCTGATTAGAGAAGGAAGTGTGTTGATAATGGGGTACTTTAATCTTGATATAAAAGGAAACTGCCCAATGTTAATTGGACAGTTAAAAAGGTTTCTATTTTGTAATTTTAGTTTTCAGCGATAAGTTCGCCATCAGGATGAACCTTTAATTTACGGCTTTCATTTCCTTTTTTTATTTTTATGTTATATTGTTTTTTTAAGATGTCTCCTTCTTCTTGAGAATACAAGTACTTATCATTTACGATTTCCCATCCAGGGAACTTGCGATAAATTTCGTAGATTAATTTACTGGGTAATACTACATTCTTGTAATTTTCTATAACACGAATTAGTTTTCCGTTTTCATTATAAGTGGCTGACAAAGATCCTCCTTTTATTTCCATATACACAAGATATGTTTCATATCCTTCATAGTTTTTACCAAGATCATAGGCAATGAAATTATCTTCTAAGGCTCTTACTTTAGGATCTGGATTTCTGTCAGGCAGATATATCGAAAAGTCCTCTCCAGCACTTTTTATTACTACAGCTGGCAAATTTTCCATACTTATGTTTCCAGTATTTTTTACTTGTGAGTAAGATGTAGTTGTCACTCCTAGGAATAACAATATTATAATATAAGCTTTCATAACAGTCGAATTTAAATTAGTAATAACTTAATTTAGAATAAATTTTAAGGTCTATGAGTTTCTTCCCCTTTTTATTACGTCAATTTAGTCTAAACTCTTTTTTTAAATAATACTTTGCGTTTTGGAGCTTTTAAATAAAATTATAATTATAAACAAATTTAAGGGTTATCGAATTTACCAATAGTTAAGGCGTTATTTAAGTTTTGTTAATTAACAATATGTTTGTAGTGTTATTAGCTTTGTTTATAGGGTTTTACTAGTTATGTTGAGGGTTTGATTTCAGTAATTGCTGCCTTTATTATTTTTTCTGAATGATTAAATAATCGTTTTCTTGTAGCTTTAGGAGTAATGTTATTGAATGGTATCTATCTCATTTAATGGCTTAGTTTGACTTTCCTTTTTCATTTTTCAG
The DNA here is from genome assembly GCF_041431385.1 of Flavobacterium sp. Arc2. Taxonomy (NCBI): domain Bacteria; kingdom Pseudomonadati; phylum Bacteroidota; class Flavobacteriia; order Flavobacteriales; family Flavobacteriaceae; genus Flavobacterium; species Flavobacterium sp. Arc2. The sequence continues at coordinate 33,318 of NZ_JASMRH010000019.1, forward strand.
GATATATTTATTGTCGATTATAAATAGAAAAGCACCAACTTTTGGTTGATGCTTTTCTATTTAGTAGAGTATTTTAACTTGCTATTCTCCTATAAGAATTTCTAATATCTTTATAGCAGCATCACTAATTTTTGTTCCAGGGCCAAAAACGGCAACCGCTCCAGCATCAAATAAGAATTGATAGTCCTGTGAGGGAATTACGCCACCCACAACCACCATAATATCTTCTCGACCGTATTTTTTTAATTCTTCAATTACTTGAGGAACTAAGGTTTTATGTCCTGCGGCCAATGAGGAAACACCCAGAATATGAACATCATTTTCTATAGCCTGTTTCGCTGCTTCGGCTGGAGTTTGAAATAAAGGGCCAATATCCACATCAAAACCTACATCGGCATATCCAGTGGCAACCACTTTAGCACCACGGTCGTGACCATCTTGCCCCATTTTAGCAATCATTATTCTAGGGCGACGGCCTTCTTGTTTTGCAAAGGTATCGGCTAGTTGTTTGGCTTTTTGAAAGCTTTTGTCGTCTTTGATTTCTTTACTATACACGCCACTAAAGGATTTAATTTGTGCTTTATATCGTCCGAAAACCGTTTCTAAGGCATCACTGATCTCGCCTAATGTAGTTCGGTTTCTTGCTGCATCCACTGCTAATTCCAGTAAATTTCCTTCTCCTGTCTTTGCGCAAAGCGTTAGCTTTGCCAATGATTCCTTTACTTTTTCACTGTCTCTGGTCGCTTTAATATGATCCAATTGTTCTAATTGTTGCTTGCGAACCATTTGGTTGTCCACATCTAATATAAGCAATGGATCTTCTTTTTCCAGTCGGTATTTATTAACACCCACAATAATATCCTGTCCGCTATCAATGCGCGCTTGTTTTCTTGCTGCTGCTTCTTCAATTCTAAGTTTCGGAATTCCGGCTTCAATAGCTTTTGTCATTCCACCAAGCTCTTCTACTTCTTCGATAAGCTTCCAGGCACTTTCAGCAATGTCATTGGTTAAACTTTCGACATAATAGCTTCCGGCCCATGGATCGACCGTTTTAGTTATTTTTGTTTCTTCCTGTAAAAATATCTGTGTGTTTCTCGCAATTCGAGCGGAGAAGTCTGTCGGTAAAGCAATGGCTTCATCCAGTGCATTGGTGTGCAAGGATTGCGTTCCTCCAAAAGCTGCCGCCGATGCTTCAATGCAAGTACGAGCTACATTATTAAAAGGGTCTTGTGCTGTTAAGCTCCAGCCGCTGGTTTGACAATGGGTTCTTAAAGCCAATGATTTATCGTCTTTTGGGTTAAACTGTTTCACTAGTTTAGCCCAAATCATTCTTCCGGCACGCATCTTGGCAATTTCCATAAAATGGTTCATCCCAATTGCCCAGAAGAAGGAAAGACGTGGAGCAAATTCATCGATTTTCATTCCAGTTGATAACCCAGTTCTAATATATTCTAGTCCGTCGGCCAGCGTATACGCTAATTCAATATCAGCGGTTGCACCAGCTTCCTGCATGTGATAACCAGAAATGGATATGGAATTGAATTTTGGCATTTTCTTGCTCGTGTATTCAAAGATATCGGCAATAATTTTCATCGAAGGAGTAGGAGGGTAGATGTATGTATTACGCACCATAAACTCCTTTAGAATATCATTTTGTATCGTTCCTGACAGTAGCTCTGGTTTTACCCCTTGTTCTTCGGCAGCAACGATATAAAAAGCCATAATAGGCAATACCGCGCCGTTCATAGTCATCGAAACTGACATTTCGTCTAAGGGAATCTGATCAAATAATACTTTCATATCTTCGACAGAGTCAATGGCAACGCCTGCTTTTCCTACATCACCCACAACGCGTTCGTGATCTGAATCATAGCCACGGTGCGTAGGTAAATCGAATGCGATAGACAATCCTTTCTGTCCTGCTGCAAGATTTCGTCTGTAGAAAGCATTACTTTCTTCTGCGGTTGAAAATCCGGCATATTGACGAATTGTCCAAGGACGGCGCACATACATAGTAGTATATGGCCCTCTTAAATTTGGCGCAAAGCCAGCCCCAAAATCAAGATGCGTGAGGTTTTCAATATCTTTTTTAGAATAGGTGGGTTTGAGTTCAATGCCTTCAGCCGTAAAAAAGTCCGCGGCCGATGCATCTGCTTCGTGCAACGCTGGTTCTTCTTTTGACTTTTGACTATCTAATTGAATATGTTGGAGGTCATTTCTTATCATTTGTGACACTAATTTATACTTATTGTTGACTGATTGCAATTCTACACTATTATTCTAAATCCAGACGTTCTTGTTCTACTTTTTCGGCTAATCGTTTTTCGATTATTGGAGTTATCAACGTTTTTCTAGGTTTCACTTTTACAAAAGGAAACAATTCTAAATCTTGTTTCATCTTGTCGTCTTTGTTTGGATACTTGTTAGTTCCTAGTAAGACTTCTTTTCCTGAGTCAAAAAGTTCCTGTTCTTTGTCAGCACTTTCTTGAATTTTTCTTTTGATGATACCTTCATTCAATTGTTTTAGAAAACCACCGTTAGCTTCGATGTCTTTAAATAATGTCAATGCTTTCTCGGCTAATTGAATGGTCAGTGTTTCGATATAGTAACTTCCGTCAGCAGGGTTATTTACCTTGTCGAAGTAGCTTTCGTTTTTTAGAACTAACAATTGGTTTCTGGCGATTCTATCTCCAAATTCATTGTCTTTATGATATAGTGAATCGTAAGGTAGATTCGCGATTGCATCAGCTCCTCCTATAATTGCCGCCATACATTCTGTTGTAGTACGCAACATATTTACGTTGTAATCATACAGCGTTTTATTCCGTTTTGTAGGCGAAACTAAAAGATGGCATTCTAAATTATGATTGTATTCGTTAGCTACTAAATTAAAAAGCAATCGCAATGCTCTGAGTTTTGCAATCTCAAAGAAATAATTGGTACCCACAGCAACGGCAATAACTATCGGCTGACTAATAACAGGAATTCTATTAAAATATTCATTGGCATGTGCTAAGGTGTAAGCAAGTTGCTGTACCATGTTAGCTCCTGCATTTTGATATAAGGTAGCGTCAACACTAATTATGGAACTATTTGGAATCGCTGTGGAAAGTAAATTCAGCGAATCAAAATTATTTTTATCCTTAGTAGTAAACCAGTTTCCATCTCGGGCTAATTGCCCTATTGGGTCGAGGTTATAGTACGCAACAGCTTTTTTCTTCTGAAGGATTGCATCAATTTTTTTAACGAAATCGATTGAGAAAAAATTAAAATTGAAGTAAACAGCAACGTTTTCTAAAGGAAGTTTTTCCAAAAGTTTAGCTACGTCAATGGTGTCACTTTCTATCGTAAAACGAAGACTGTCTGCGCCTCTGCTTAAGGTGTCTAAAGCTCTTTCTACTGATTTTTCAATGTCGAAAACAAAAATGTTTTGACAAATTTCAAATTCAGAGGCTTTAGTATTTACGTCAGCTGATTTTGTAAATTCATCTCTATGATAAAAAGGTTTTACCTTAATGTCTTCTGGCGAATTCCAGATTAAGGTTTCATTGTAATCTGCCCCTTTGAGTTCAAACTGGATTTTTTGTTTCCATTGTTTGGAAGAAACAGGATCGAAATCTTCGAATAGATTAGTAGCCATTTTGATTTTGATTTTTAATAATTCAAGATTTATTATTTTTTTTCTATGCTGTCACCTTCAAATTCTATGATGTAAATATCCTCGCTGTCCTTTTTCATATAGTACTTTTCGCGAGCATATTTTTCTATTTGTTCTGGGTTCTTTAACTGCTTGATTTGCTCTTCGTCTTTTTTAATCTCTTCCTGGTAGTATTCTTTGTTGTCCTCCAGTTCGCTAACTTGGTTGTCTAGAAATCTATGGTCAAAATACGAATAGTTATCTAGAAAAACCATCCATGTTGAAAAAAACAACAACACCCAAACATATTTATTGCTTAAAAATTTAAACCAAGGTTTGTCTTTATGCGGATTTGTCATGTTTTATTTATTTCCGAGTACGGTAAAAAATTAATAGTATTGTCCTGTATTGAAACAGAAAACGCCTCCCGATAGCTATCGGGATCGTTTCTCAACTTGTAATGGTATAAAATTACAATAAATTTATAGAATTCTTTGATTTATTACGGCACGAACTACGTCAATTGCAACCGTATTGTATTTGTCATTAGGTATGATAATATCTGCAAATGCTTTCGTAGGCTCAATGAACTGCTGATGCATAGGTTTTAGGGTGTTTTGATATCTGCTAAGAACCTCGTCCATATCACGTCCACGTTCGGCAATATCTCTTTTCATACGGCGAATCAGTCTTTCGTCAGAATCGGCATGAACATAAATTTTCACGTCAAACATATCGCGTAACTCAGGGTTTGCTAGTATTAAAATCCCTTCCACAATCATCACTTTTCTAGGATGAGTAGTAATGGTATCTTCTGTTCTGTTATGAGTTACAAAAGAATAGACCGGTTGCTGGATTGTTTTCTCTTCTTTAAGCTCTTTTAAATGGGCAACTAGCAATTCGAAATCTATAGCGCGAGGATGATCAAAATTAATTAAAGCACGCTCGTCAAAAGATAAGTTGTGGTTCTCTTTATAATAAGAATCCTGTGATATTATCCCGACTTCCGCCTCGGGTAATTCATTCATAATCTGATGTACTACGGTAGTTTTTCCGCTTCCTGTTCCGCCTGCAATCCCTATAATGAGCATAAAATGGTGTTGTTATAAATTGGTGGTGCAAAAATAGGAATTAAATCGGGAGTGGTTTTTGTTTTTTGCATAAAATATTGGCCTTTAAATTGAGGAGCTATTCCAGCTATCCGTTTCAAGTTTTTGTCCTCAAGCTGCTTTTCTAATGCCCTAAAAAGAGCTTCTTTCAGTCGCTTTTTTAGGACAGGAAAAGCAAAGCTTTTAGACTGCAAACCCTTTTCACTGCTATCTGGGCTATTAAACGATTGGCGGTTAAAAAGACGAAATTTACCAAGTTGAATTAGTGGTAAGGAAAATGAAGTGTTGTTAAACACAAAAAGAGAGAACCAAACAAATGGTTCTCTCTTTTTAAAAAGAATTCAGATCTTACTTATTTATTCTTCTTTGCTTTTATCATCATTTCCAGTTGATCCCAAAGTTCCTCAGGAATTGCTTCTAATATATTAAATTGTCCAGCACCTTTCAACCATTCACCACCGTCTATAACCACGACTTCACCGTTTACATAAGCAGAGAAATCAGAAACCAAATAAGCAGCTAAATTGGCTAATTCCTGGTGGTCTCCCACACGTTGTAGCGGCACTTTTTTTGCCATGTCAAATTTTTCAGCAAGATCCCCAGGCAACAATCTGTCCCAAGCTCCTTTGGTTGGGAAAGGGCCGGGCGCAATTGCGTTTGTACGAATACCATATTTTGCCCATTCTACAGCAAGACTTCGGGTCATTGCAAGAACTCCTGCTTTTGCAGTAGCGCTAGGAACAACATAAGCTGAACCCGTCCAAGCATAAGTAGTTACGATGTTTAATACCGTTGAAGACGTTTGTTTGCTGTCGATCCAATGTTTACCAAAAGCGAGTGTACAGTTTTTGGTTCCTTTTAAAACGATATCAATAACCGTATCAAAAGCATTGGCTGACAATCTTTCTGTTGGCGAAATGAAATTTCCAGCTGCATTATTCAATAAAACATCTACTTTTCCAAAAGTTTTTAATACGCTTTGTAACATGTTTTCGACTTCTTCATAATGACGTACGTCACATTGTATCGGCAAACAAGTTCCTCCAGTTGCTGCTTCTAGTTCGGCAGCAGTATTTTTTAGTTTGTCTAAGTCTCTGGAAGTAATCGCTACTTGCGCACCCAGTTCCAGAAAATACTTTGTCATCGCTTTTCCTAAACCGCTACCGCCACCAGTAACAACTATTACTTTTCCTTTTAACGCATCATCGCGTAACATTTTATCGGTATAGCTCATAATTTTTTTTTTTTGGTATTGTAAATATAGAAAAATTAAATAGTATGCATGCATATTAAAATCAAAAGTTCAGGGACTTATATTTTGCATAATCTTTTCGCCGCCTCTTGCAGAGTTGCATTGTCTTTTGCAAAACAAAAGCGGATTAAATGAAGATCTTTTCCATTTTCATAGAAAGTCGAAATAGGAATCGCTGCCACACCATATTCCGTGATCAATCTTTTACAGAAGTCTACGTCATTTTCAGTAGAAATGGCTGCGTAGGACGCCACCTGAAAGTAAGTGCCTTCACAAGGCAGGAGTTCGAACCGACTTGTCGTAAGTAATTTTATAAAATAATCCCTTTTCTCCTGATATAAAGTTCTAATTTCGTCAACAGAAACAAGATCTAGGTACTCGCTAATTGCCACTTGGCATAGACTATTGACACTGAAAACCAAAAACTGATGTACTTTTTTAATTTCTTTCATTAAATGTTGTGGAGCCACTAGATAGCCTATTTTCCATCCAGTTACATGAAATGATTTCCCAAACGAGGAAACCATTACGCAGCGGTCTAAGAGTTTGATACGGGTGTGCGCCGAAATGTGTTTTTGTTCAAAAGTGATGTATTCGTAAACTTCATCAGAGAGTACAATAATTTTCGGATATTTTTGTAGTAAGGATTCCAAATGTTCAAAATCAGTTTGGGTCAGAATTTTTCCAGTTGGATTATGTGGATTATTGATGATGATCATTTTAGTATTGGCCGAACATGCTTTTTTAATGGTACTCCAATTAGGCGTGTAATCGTCGTTGAGTGAAACACGCACTGGCTTTGCGTTGCATAGTAGAACGGGAGCTTCATAGCAGTCATAGCTTGGATCCAGTATAATTACCTCGTCATCAGTTTGTACTAAAGCTTGAATAGTTGTAAAAATGGCCTGTGTAGCACCCGCAGTCACCAGTATTTCGATTTCTGGCAAAATGATTCTTCGGTAGGAGTTTTTGACCAGAAGTGCTATGTTAGATAGTAGAGGAGGATAACCCGCCATGGGAAGGTATTGGTGTACGTTTTCTTTGGCTAAGCGAATGATAATATCGGTTAATAGGGAAGCAACAGGAAAATTCGGGAATCCCTGTGAAAGATTTATGGCACCATGCTCTGCAGCCATTTTTGACATTACAGTAAAAATACTCGTACCAATGTTTGGAAGTTTTGACATACCTATCTTTTTAATACTCTAAAAGTACGCAAATGGTTTTAGTTAATAAACTGTTTCTATGAGATTCAGAAGTATTAGATGAAATAAAGAAAGACCCTTCGTGTAGAGTGTCTTTCTTTGTTTCTTTTTATTTTTTTTCCATGGGCATATCAGAATTTCCCATATCTCTAGTACAAACGTATTTTCCGTCCCTTTTCTCAAAAAGACTGATAAAATGCCCGCTGTTGATTTTTGTGTCTGTGGAGTCTGTTACCTTGTAACCCCCAATTTCTACTACCATATCTCCATTATTTGAAGGATGGATTTCTTGAGTTTCGAAGGCGATTTTCGCGCCTATTGGGAAGGTGAGTAATTCGCTCTTCATAGATTCATGAATCGCTTTTTTTCCTTCTAACGGCATTTTACCATTTGAAAAACTAACGGCATCCTCTGCATAATAATTTATTCCATCGGTAGCCCTATTATTGTAGGCTTCTGCAAAAGCATTTTCCATTGCTTGAATTTCAGTTTTGATTGCCTCTTTGTCAACCACAACTGCGGGAACTTCTTTCTTTTGATTGCAGGCTGTGATCAGAAACATGATAACTACCATTAATCCCCCCTTTAAGATCTTGTTTTTCATAATTAAATTTTTAAAAATTTATAATTGCGATTTTTTTTTCAAGATAAGGGGAACTAAATTTAGTTATAAAATATTGATTATCAGGATTAAAAGGTGTTTTTTTGTAAAACGATCTTTTGTAGCCTTCGAAGTAATGAATGTATTTTATCGCAGATTTACTTTTTTTTAGATGGAAGATTACTAAAATAACAAGCTCAAAAAAAACCAGGCTATTATAAAACGTGTCCGTTTTTGTAATAGTCTGGTTAATTATTTTTTATAGATGTTTCGTTCCCTGTTTAACAGATTTTATTTTTTGTCAATACTTTAATCAGAATTTCGACCGTTATGATATCCATCCATAAAGGCGGCTTTAGATTCTTCCCAATTATAGATTGATTCGAATACTAAAAAAGCTAGCATGCCTAATACAAATACACGAACATCTCTACTAGTTACTTTCATTTTAGATAGTTTAAAGGTTTAATTTATGAGACTAAAATAAAGCTGTTCTATTTTTTTTCAATTGCATTACCGCCTGCTGCGTAACCATCGTGAAAACCTGTAGAAATATCTTCTTTGACTTGTTTCCAATCGTAGATTGTTTGAAATGTAAAAAGTGCAAACATTCCTAGCGCAAATATTTTAATTTCTCTTTTATTTATTTTCATCTTATTTGGTTTTTAGATTGGTTAATTTTCTAAAGGTAATAATAATAATTTTAATGTATTCTAAAAATTACATTTTATGGATAATAAAAATAGTTGGGCGTTTATGCAAGTCAATTGTCTCTTTTTTCCAAGCCGAAATTCTCTTAGTTTTTATGTATTCGGTTGGTAGTGTGATGTCTGTGGCAACACATAAATGAGTTTCTGGATGTAAAGTCTGTAATAAATCTTCTATTAAGTTATTATTACGATATGGTGTTTCAATGAAAATTTGAGACTGATTTTTTTCGAAAGAGGTTCTTTCTAGAGTTTTAAAACTGGCTCTTTTCTCATCTTTATCAATAGGTAAATAACCGTGAAATGTAAAACTTTGCCCATTCATTCCTGAGGCCATCATAGCCAAAAGGATAGAAGAAGGTCCTACTAATGGTACTACTTGTATGCCTTTTTCGTGTGCCAGTTTAACGATTACAGCGCCAGGATCTGCCACGCCAGGGCATCCTGCTTCACTCATCAGACCAACATTTTTACCTTCTAATAAAGGTTGGATGAAGTCTTGGTGCTCTTTTACTTCGGTACGTTTGTTTAAAACAAAAAGAATTAATTCTGATTGTTTTTTTTCAGGATGTACTTCTTTGATTGACTTACGAGCTGTTTTTTCATTCTCAACGATATAGTAATCAATGAAATCTATGGTTCTTTTTACAGTCTGTGGTAAAACATCCATCGGGTCACAATCTCCCATTGTGGTAGGGATTAAATATAGTTTTCCTAAAAGAGTAGCTGATTTCATTATGGGTGTGTTTATATTTTTTAATCGATGTTATTTGACAAAAATACAGGATAAAATAGAGAATTAAACCTTCGTTCGATAAAAATCCAACGAATGCTAATCTAAGCGTGTTTGCTAATTAATTTGTCGGCTATTATGTCGCAAACTTCATCGAGCATAGCATAGACAATTTCGAATCCGTTTGTCATTCCGAAGTAAGGATCGGGAACATCAACATTTTCATTTGGATACAATTCATTTAGAATGATTTTCACTTTGTCTTTATGTGCTGGGTTTTCTGTAAGATCAAGTACATCCGAATAATTGGAATTATCCATCACATAAATATAGTCATAGGTTTCAAAATCAGCTGTTTTAAATTGACGTCCTCTTTGAGTGGAAATGTCAAGATTATGATTTTTTGCCTCTGCAATCGAACGTGCATCAGGAGCATGACCTATATGCCAAGAACCTGTTCCTGCAGAGTCTACAGTGAATTTGTTATTGGGAAGTTTTGAGGCTAAAATACCTTCGGCCAAAGGTGACCGACAAATATTTCCCAAACATACCATTAGAATTTTTACGGACATGATGCATTTATAGCGTTAGTTTTTTATGGATATCCTCAACAAATTTCTTGAACTGTTTGTCAGTAGCCACTAGATTATCGACCGTTTTACAAGCGTGCAATACCGTCGCGTGATCACGATCCCCAATTTGAGAACCAATATTTGCCAATGATGCTTTTGTAAATTTCTTAGCAAAGAACATAGCTAACTGTCTTGCTTGCACGACATGTCTTTTTCTGGTTTTAGACTGTAACGTTTCTAAATCCAATTGGAAATAATCAGAAACTGTTTTTTGAATATAATCGATAGAAATTTCGCGCTTTACATTCTTCACGAATTTTTCAACGACGCTTTTTGCTAATTCGATTGTTACTTCTTTTTTGTTGAAAGAAGATTGAGCGATTAAAGAGATTATAGCTCCTTCAAGTTCTCTAACATTCGATTTGATGTTGCGGGCTACATATTCTATTATTTCTTCTGGAATTTCAACACCGTCACGATACAAGATGTTTTTCAAGATAGAAATCCTTGTCTCGTAATCTGGTTGGTGTAATTCAGCAGAAAGTCCCCATTTGAAACGAGATAATAAGCGTTGCTCGATATCTTGCATGTCAACTGGCGCCTTGTCAGAAGTAAGGATTACCTGTTTTCCATTTTGATGTAAGTAATTGAAGATGTGAAAAAATACATCCTGTGTTCCGGATTTACCAGACAGGAATTGTACATCATCAATTATTAAGACATCAATAAGTTGATAGAAGTGAATGAAATCATTTCGGTTATTTTTCTTTACCGAATCAATATATTGTTGGGTGAAAATTTCAGCTGAAATGTATAAAACTGTTTTTTCTGGATATTTATCTTTAATTTCTACACCTATCGCGTGCGCTAAGTGTGTTTTACCTAATCCTACACCACCAAAAATAAGTAATGGATTGAATGATGTTCCTCCAGGTTTATTGGCAACAGCCATACCTGCTGAACGAGCTAATCTGTTTGAATCTCCTTCAAGGAAATTGTCAAAACTATAGTTTGCGTTCAGTTGTGATTCTATTTTTAAATTTCTGATTCCAGGGATTACAAAAGGATTTTTTAATTCTGGGTCTAGATTTTTAAAAGGAGCATCAATATTTTGGGGTTTCATAGGTGCGCGGTTTGCACTTGGCAATTGTTCCGTAAACGGTTGTTTGTTGCCATAAGTGTTTTCCATCTTAATTTTATAAAGTAACTTTGCGTTTTTACCAAGTTCTTTAGTTAATGCTACTTTTAATAATTTTACATAGTGCTCTTCTAACCATTCGTAAAAAAATTTACTTGGTACTTGAATGTATAATGCGTTATCGGTAAGTTCAACTGATTTAATAGGTTCAAACCAAGTCTTGAACGCTTGATCTTGGATGTTGTCTTTTATAAAAGACAAACAGTTTTCCCACACTGATTGAGCAGTTTTGTTCATAAATTCTATGTAAATTATTTTATTTAGTAATCGTTGTCTTATTAAATAATGCTTAAAAAAGCACTATTTTTCGGGGTAACAAATATGTGAACAAATTTCTGTAAAAAAAAATATTTAGGGGTTGATTATGTAGTAATATTGTTGTAAGTAGTATTTAGAGGGTAAAATTTTGATACAAAATAAATAAATTATATAATGAAAGAACACGAATTTAATGTAAGGGTAAGGTACGCTGAAACAGATCAAATGGGGGTTGTTTATCATGGAAATTATGCCCAGTATTTTGAGATGGGACGCGTGGAATGGCTTAGAAACCTTGGGATTTCTTACAAATGGATGGAAGATAACGGAATTATGCTTCCGGTGGTTTCGTTAAATGTAAATTATAAAAAACCAGCGCGCTACGATGACCTTTTGAGGGTAAAAACTATTTTTAAAAGTCAGACTTCTGTAAAGATTGAGTTTGATTATGAAATTTATAATGAAGAGGGGGAGTTGTTAACAATTGCTAACTCAATTTTGGTTTTTGTGAACATGAAAACGGGTCGACCTACTGTTCCTCCAGAGTATGTTACTGAGAAGCTTTTAAAAATGTAAAAATTAAGGAAAAAAAATATTTATTCTTTAAGTTTTATGTCTATTTCAAATATAGAATTGAAAATGTCGAATATCATTTCGGCATTTTTTTTTCGTGTTTTTACCTCGATTTTTCCTATTGGCAAACCTGATTCTTCGTTAATCTCCATTTCTTGAGTTACGATTTCTAGCTTCTTTTCTTTAATTACACGCATGACTTTATTCATGTTTTTATAATCAAAAGAAACCTGATAATGGATATCTATCGTTTTTTCGATAATCTCACAGCTTTCAAGCGTGAGTTGTGCGGTTGTTTTATAAGCGGAGATTAATCCGCCAACGCCTAGTTTTACGCCTCCAAAAACCCTAGCAACTACAATAAGTACATTCGTGAGAGAAAACGATTGAATTTGGCCATAAATAGGCATTCCGGCGCTATTGCTTGGTTCTCCATCGTCATTGGCTCGGTAAGAAAGTATATCGGTGCCTATTTGGTAGGCATAACAGAAATGACCTGCATTTGGATGTTTTTTTCGTAAACCGTCAATAATGACTTTTACTTCGTCTTCTGATTGAATGGGAAAAGCAGAACCAAAAAATTTACTGTTCTTTTCTTTGTGTAGTATTTCTTCTGATGCTAATTCGATGGTGTTGTAGGTGTCTTTTACTTCCAAAAGGGGTTTTCTAAATTATATTTTTATTGAATAAGTCTACTACATCTTCCTGACCTACCTGTAAATTCCATACTTGAAGGCCTAGAGATAGAGCAGCATCCGTGTTTTCTTTTTTGTCATCTATGAATAAAGTGCGTTTTGCCTGTAAATCATGTTTGTTTAAAACGTATTTGTAAATTTCAGGATTTGGTTTTCTCATTTCTATTTCAAATGAGAAATAGACTTTTTCAAAGCACTTGTAGAAATCACCGTAAAAAGAGGCGCCGTTATTTTGTTCGAATGTTTCGATATGGATTGCATCTGTATTGCTGAGTAAAAATAAGCGGTATTTTTTAGACAGCATTTGTAAAAATTCCAATCGGTATAGTGGGAAATCGAGTAAAATTGCACTCCATGCTTTTAAGATTTCCTCGGTGCTAGCATTCGGAATGTGTTTTTGAATACCTTCAATAAAATTATCTCGGGTAATTTGGCCGGTTTCAAATTGAATGTTTAACTGGTCGAGATCATCATTCCAGTGTGTAAGTCCTAAATTCCTTAGTCCGTCAACAGTGGCTTGTTTGTCTAAATTAATAAAGACATCTCCAAAATCAAAAATAATTGCGTTAATCATAGTTTCGGGATATTATAAGTTCATCTTGACCGATTTTATGTTTTTCCAAATAAGGTCCACCTAGAATCGGAGCCTTTGTGCCTTCTTTAAAAAAGAGATTGCCCTTAAAAACACGTGCTTCATCCCAGAGATTTGCGTCAATGAAAGTTTGTAGTGTTTGTCGGCCTCCTTCAATGATCACCGATTGAATTTGATGTTTGTACATTGCGTCTGTCACTTGACTTGCAATGTTTTTTTCAAAATCAACGATTTCAAAGATAAGGTTTTCTTTGTCGGCTTTTGTTTTTATTTTTGAAAAAACAATAGTTTTCAATTGATTGTCAAGTACTTGGCTGTTTTTTGCGATGCGATTGTGTTGATCTAAAACGATTCGTACAGGATTGTTTCCCGCCCAATCTCTCACGTCTAATTTGGGATTATCATCAATGACCGTTTGTGTTCCTACAAGAATAGACTGTTCTTCACTTCTCCATTTATGAACTAATTGTCTGGAATAGATATTAGTAATCCAAACCGGTTTTTGTTCTGATTTTACTTTTGGCGAAATGAAGCCGTCTTGACTTTCGGCCCATTTCAAAATTAGGTAGGGTCTTTTCTTCTGATGAAAAGTAAAAAATCGTTTGTTCAGCTCGTGGCATTCATTTTCAAGAATACCGACTGTCACATTTATTCCGGCTTCTATTAATTTTTTTATTCCGTTCCCTGCCACTTTTACATTTGGGTCAACCGTTCCGATAACTACCTGTGGGATTCCATTTTTTATGATTAAATCAGAACAGGGTGGTGTTTTTCCAAAATGACTGCAAGGTTCCAAACTCACATAAATGGTGGCTTTTTTTAATAGCGATTTGTCTTTTACCGAATTGATGGCATTTACTTCGGCATGAGGTTCACCCGCTTTTTTATGCCAGCCTTCCCCTATAATTTTATTTTCATAAACAATTACGCTGCCCACCATCGGATTTGGGTAGGTAGTTCCTAAGCCGTTTTTGGCTAATTGAATGCATCGCTCTATGTATTTTTCATGTATCTTCACGATGTAAAAGTAGTTATTTTTGAGGTTAGCCTATAAATTTCGAGATTAGTTTTCCAACTTCCGAAAATTACAATAAACTATTTCTATTTTTGTATTTTTATAAACAAGCAGTTACAAAGAATGGAAAATTTGATTATTAGAAAAATTGAAAAAAAGGATAATGAAGCCGTTGCCCAGTTAATAAGAGCGGTTTTTGACGAATTGAATATCCCAAAAGTTGGAACGGCGTATGCGGATCCTTATTTAGATTTGATGTTTGAAGAATACAATAAGCCTAAATCGGTTTACTATGTTGTTGAAAATAATGGAAAAATAGTAGGTTCGGCCGGAGTGGCTCCTCTTGAGAATGAAGCTGAAACCATTTGTGAATTGCAAAAAATGTATTTTTTACCTGAAACACGTGGTCAGGGAATAGGCAGTCAAGTAATGGCTGTATGTCTGGAAAGTGCAAAAGATTTTGGCTTCGAAAACTGTTATCTGGAAACAATGCCTTTTATGCATGATGCTCAAAAATTATACAAAAAAGTAGGTTTCGAATACATAGATGCTCCCATGGGAAGTACGGGGCATGTCTCTTGTCCGGTCTGGATGTTGAAGAAATTATAAGTTATGAATTATGAGTTTTCAATTCATAAAGTAATAAAGATACGATGAAAATTAAAGAATACAGAAGCCAATTTATTCAAGAACTACTTCCGATTTATGATGAAGGCGAAGCAGAAAGTTTTTTTTACCTGATACTGGAGGAGAAACGTCAGTTAAAAAGAATTGACTTGGCTCTGGATCCGCAGTTGGTTTTTTTGAATGAAGAAATTACGCTTTGGAATTCGATTTTGGAGCAACTGAAGTTGGAGATTCCCATTCAGTATTTGCTAGGGAAAACTAGTTTTTATGGTTTGGAATTCGAGGTAAACGACGATGTATTGATTCCTAGACCTGAGACCGAAGAATTGGTAGAATGGATTATTCAAAGTACGATGAGCGAAGTTGAAAATACGAAGTTGAAAGTACTGGATATTGGAACAGGAAGCGGTAGTATTGCTATTTCATTGGCTAAAGCCATCCCGAATGCCAAAGTGTATGCAATTGATGTTTCTGAAAAGGCTTTGGCTATAGCCAAAAGAAATGCGGTATTAAATCAAGTCAATGTAACATTCATAACTCAGAATATTCTAGAAACTGAGGACTTAAATCGACAATTTGATATCATTGTTTCTAATCCTCCCTATGTTCGAAATTTAGAGAAGCAGGAAATTAAAAAAAATGTTTTGGACAATGAGCCTCATTTGGCTCTTTTCGTTGAAGACGATGATGCCTTAATTTTTTATAAAAAAATAGCGGCATTAGCACAGAAAAACCTTTCAGAGAATGGTCAGTTATTCTTTGAAATCAATCAATATTTAGGGAAAGACATGGTTGCTTTGCTCGAGAAAATGAACTTTAAAAACATTGAATTGCGAAAAGATATTTATGGCAATGACAGAATGATTAGGGGGACGATTTAAGATTTTTGACAACTACTTAGAACTCAATAAAAAGACTTGCTTTGTTATCCTGACTAAAGAGTAATCTCTATTTCTCAGCAAATTGAAACTATTTTTTATCTAAAGAACAACTACTCCTTTTATTATAAAAGGAGTAGTTGTTCTTTAATCTAAAACATATTAAACGTTACTCGTATCGCAAGGCTTCGATTGGATTTAGGTAAGCAGCTCTAATTGCAGGGTACAAACCAGAAACGATGGCAACCATGAAACTCGTAAAAAAAGCAGCCATGATCGCGCCCCAAGGAATGACAAATGCAAAGCTTAAAGCAGTTGCGATTCCGAAACCTATTAAAATGCCTAAAATTATTCCAACTATACCGCCTAGTTGACCAATGAGCAAGGTCTCTATAAAAAACTGAATAGCGACGGTAGATCTTTTGGCTCCCAACGCTTTTCTGACACCTATTTCTCGTGTTCTTTCGGTTACCGAAACAATCATAATATTCATTAATGCAATAGAAGATCCTAAAACGGTAATAATTCCTATAAGCCATGAAGCTAAACCAAGGTATTTTGTGATACCAAGGATTTTATTGATAAGGTCGTCACTACGTACAACCCCAAAATTGTTGTCTCTTACGGGGCTTAACTTTCGAACATTACGCATGGTAATGATGGCGTGGTCTATTGCTTGATCTAATAATTCCTTATTGGAAACCATGACGCTCATCGTGTAATTAATGTTTGGCGCGGTAAATAACGATCGGGCGACTTGTATTGGAATCAAAACTCTTAAATCTTGTTTGTTACCAAAAGTAGAGCCTTTCTCTTTCAGGATACCGATTACTTTGAATCGGGCACCGCGTATCGAAATTGTTTTACCAATAGGGTTAATGTCTTTAAGGAGTCCTTTTCCAAAATCAGAACCTACAATACATACATAGTTGTTGTTGTCAATGTCAAAACCTGTAAAATTTCTTCCTAAGCTTGTTTCTAAACCAGAGTTGGTCATAAAATATTCGTCAACACCAACAATAGCAATTTCCGGGTCGGTTTTTGTCGCTTCATATTTTACCTCTGCAGTTGAAGTTGCTGTAAATGAAAGGGAAGTTTCTGTAAAAGGGTAGTCGTATTTATTTTTAAAATCGACAGCTTCGGGGTAGGAAATAATAGGATTTATAATTTCACGTTCCTCTCCTCCTCGTCGTTGCGCTGTGTTTTCGTATTGTTTGACGTTAAAAGTATTAGCTCCCATGGATGCAAAATCAGAAGAGATGGTGTTCTCCAAGGCAGAAACCACAGTCAGAATACCTACTAAAGCTGTAATTCCTATAGCGATAATTAATACGGTCAGCGAGGTACGCAATATTTGGGTTCTAATGGATCCAAAAGCAATTCGTACGTTTTCTTTGAATAAATTTAGCATCATGGTAGTTTGACACGAAAATACAATTTTTGTTACAAGTTTGTTTTGGAAGGAGTATTATTTATTTTAAAAATAAGATATTTGCAACCTGAATTTACGATTTGGGAGTTTGCAGATTGGAAATTTTTGCCAATTGATATTATCCCGAATCCTAAATAGTAAAACCTAAATTAAAAATAATGGCATCAAAACCGAGCATCCCTAAAGGAACAAGAGATTTTTCACCTGCTGAGGTGGCAAAACGTCAATATATTATTCAAATCATTAAAAATAATTTTGAGAAATTTGGTTTTCAACCGATAGAAACACCATCATTTGAAAATTCAGAAACCTTAATGGGGAAGTATGGAGAAGAAGGAGATCGTTTGATTTTCAAGATTTTGAATTCGGGCGAGTATGTTTCTAAATTTAACGATACACTTGTTGAATTTATTCGCTTTTCTATAATTTATCATAAAGATTATTTAGAAAAGAAAAATGAATCTTTTGATATGAAAGATTATGATTTTCTGTATAAAAAAAATCTTACCACATATTTAAAAAGTAAAAGCTTATATATTTTTAAAGATGGAACAATATCGGAAATAGAATTATTAGATGATGTTTTCTATTTTATATTAAAGCGTCTTAAAAAAGATAATTTGCTTTCAAAATCAGATTCGGAGCTTGATGATTTTGTTAAAATCATTTTTGCAGACTTTTATTATGAATTGAAGTATAAGTATTTGACTGGTTATATTTCAGAAAAAGCCTTGCGGTATGACTTGACCGTTCCTTTTGCTCGTTACGTGGTGCAACATCAAAACGATATCGAATTCCCGTTTAAAAGATACCAAATCCAACCCGTTTGGCGTGCAGACAGACCGCAGAAAGGACGTTTTAGAGAGTTCTTTCAATGTGATGCTGATGTAGTAGGTTCAAAGTCTTTGTGGCAGGAAGTGGAATTAGTGCAACTTTATGATACTGTTTTTACAGAATTGGGTTTGAAAGGAGTGACTGTTAAAATTAATAATAGAAAAGTATTATCTGGAATAGCTGAGGTAATTGGTGCTTCTGATAAATTGATTGACTTCACTGTTGCGCTTGATAAATTAGATAAGATAGGTGAGGACGGTGTAAAAAAGGAAATGATTGAAAAGGGAATTGGGGCCGAAGCAATTGAGAAGGTTCAGCCACTTTTTAATTTCACTGGAACTATAGCAGAGAAAATTGAAAAACTAGGGCTGCTTTTAACTTCTTCGGAAGAAGGAATGAAAGGAGCGGAAGAATTGAGGTTCATTTGTGAAAATGTAATGAAGTTAGGATTGTCGTCGGCAATATTAGACCTTGATGTTACGCTTGCGCGCGGATTGAATTACTATACTGGAGCAATATTTGAAGTAGCACCTCCTAAAGAAGTAGCTATGGGTTCTATCGGTGGTGGAGGTCGATATGATGATTTGACCGGTATTTTTGGATTGAAAAACATGAGCGGAGTTGGAATTTCTTTTGGACTAGATCGTATCTATTTGGTTGTAGAAGAGTTGAATCTTTTCCCAGAAACCGTTACGGCAACATCACAAGCGTTGTTTATTAATTATGGAGATGCCGAAGCATTTTATGCTTTACAGGCAATACAAAAATTAAGAGCCGCAGGAATAAAAGTAGAACTGTATCCAGATAATGCAAAAATGGCAAAACAGTTTCAACATGCTGATAAGAGGAATATTCCTTTTGCAGTAATTATAGGAGAGCAAGAGATTGCTTCAAATTCTTTTTCACTGAAGAACTTAGTGAGTGGAGAGCAGGTTTCTCTTGATTTTGAAGGTTTGAAAAACGCATTACTTTAAATTAAATTTTGCACATAAAAAAAAAGCTTTGTCTAAAGACGAAGCTTTTTTTAATATAAGGTAATCACGAATTAATAATATTTAGAAACCAACCTAAAATTTGTTTTTAACAGATTAAAAATTTAATCCAGATTAGATCCAGCAACAAACTTATAGAAACTAAAGTGTAATAGTCTTAAAATTTTATTAAAATTTAAATTAATATTAAAAAGATAAGCTATAGTGTTCTCCATTATAAATAGTTGCTATTAAAAAAAAGAATGACAATTTGACATTTAGTGAGAATTGGCAGTACTTTTGCAATTCAAAGAAAAGTGTAAAAAATGAAGTTTAAGAATATTTTTAAAAATACGGGTAATATGACTACTGAAAATACAGAAATCGATAAAGAGATGGATGATGTAACATTAGATAACAATGCGGCTGAAGAGCAAATTGTTGCTGATGAGTTAAGTGTTGAAGAGCAATTGACGCAAGACTTAGCGAAAGAAAAAGATAAATATTTACGATTATTTGCAGAATTTGAAAATTATAAAAGACGAACTTCAAAAGAACGTATTGACTTGTATAAGACAGCAAATCAAGAAGTTATTTTAGCTATGTTGCCTGTTTTAGATGATTTTGACAGAGCGATGGTCGAAATAGGTAAATCAGATGACCAATTACTTATGAAAGGGGTAGAACTTATTCATGAAAAATTGAAAAGCACTCTAGTTTCAAAAGGATTAGAACAAGTAGAAGTTAAAGCTGGAGATGCATTTGATGCTGATTTTGCTGAAGCAATAACACAAATTCCTGCTCCTAAGATGAAAGGGAAAATTGTAGATGTACTTGAAAAAGGATATAAATTAGGGGATAAAATTATTCGATTTCCTAAAGTTGTTATAGGACAATAATGTAGACAAGTGTAAACGCAATTATTTGCGTCAATACTTTCACAAGAAAAAATAAAAATGAAAAAAGATTTTTACGAGATATTAGGCATTTCAAAAGGTGCTGATGCAGCAGCGATAAAGAAAGCTTACAGAAAAAAAGCATTAGAGCATCATCCTGACAAAAACCCTGGAGACAAATCGGCAGAAGAAAAGTTCAAAGTAGCTGCTGAAGCGTATGAAGTTTTAAGCGATCCGAACAAAAAAGCAAAATACGATCAATATGGTCATCAAGCTTTTGATGGTTCAGGAGGTTTTGGCGGAGGCGGAGGTCATGCTGGAATGAATATGGATGATATCTTCAGTCAATTTGGTGATATTTTCGGTAGCGCCTTTGGTGGTGGTGGCGGATTTGGCGGCGGCGGCGGAGGCCAACGCAGAACTAAAGGAAGCAATTTACGAATCAAAGTAAAATTGACATTAGAAGAAATTGCAAATGGTGTTGAGAAAAAAGTAAAAGTAAAACGTAAAGTTCAGGCGCCAGGTGTGTCTTATAAAACATGTTCTACCTGTAATGGACAAGGACAAGTAATGCGTGTTACTAATACAATCCTAGGAAGAATGCAATCAGCATCTACCTGTCCTACCTGTGGTGGATCAGGTCAGATTCTAGATAAAAAACCTTCAGAGGCAGATTCTCAAGGGATGATTGTTGAAGATGAAACAGTTTCTATTAAAATTCCTGCGGGTGTAGTTGATGGAATGCAGTTGAAAGTTTCTAATAAAGGAAACGATGCTCCAGGAAACAGTGTTCCAGGTGATTTGATTGTAGCTATCGAAGAATTAGAGCATGAATTTTTGAAGCGTGAAGGAGAGAACTTGCATTATGATTTATACATCAGTTTTCCAGAAGCGGTTCTTGGAGTTTCCAAAGATATTGAAGCTATAAATGGAAAAGTTAGAATCAAACTAGAAGAAGGAATTCAATCTGGTAAGATTCTTAGACTTAAAGGAAAAGGTATTCCAAATATAAATGGCTACGCAAGTGGAGATTTATTAGTGCATGTAAATGTATGGACTCCTAAAACGATAAGTAAAGAGCAAAAGTTATTTTTTGAAAATAATATTAGTGATGAACATTTTATTCCAAATCCTGAAAAATCAGATAAATCATTTTTCGAGAAAGTAAAAGATATGTTCTCTTAATTTTTATAAAGGTTAAAAATTAAATATAAGTTTCCCATCTTTGTGAAAATAAGGGTGGGTTTTTTTATGTAACAATTATATCTATTTCGATACTAATTATTTACTTTTACACAAATTCAAATTTCAGCATGAGTACTCTACTTGAAGTCAATAAAGTCGTAAAACAATATGGCGATTACGTGGCGCTTAACGAAGTTTCATTATCAGTTCCTAAAGGCAGTATTTATGGACTCTTAGGTCCAAATGGTGCAGGAAAAACATCCTTAATCCGAATCATAAATCAAATTACGTTGCCTGATAGTGGTGAGATCATCCTTGATGGTGAAAAACTGCAGCCCAAACACGTACAATATATAGGCTATCTTCCGGAGGAAAGAGGGCTGTATACTAGTATGAAAGTAGGGGAGCAATGTTTGTATTTGGCTCAAATGAAAGGACTGTCAAAAGCAGAAGCCAAAAAGCAATTAGAATATTGGTTTGATAGATTAGGAATTCAAGGTTGGTGGAATAAAAAAATTCAAGAGCTTTCTAAAGGAATGGCTCAAAAAATTCAATTTGTCGTTTGTGTGTTGCACAAACCTAAATTGTTGATTTTTGACGAACCTTTTTCTGGTTTTGATCCTGTTAATGCTAATGTGATTAAAGATGAAATTCTAGCATTGCGAGAAGAGGGTGCTACGATTATATTTTCTACACATCGTATGGAAAGTGTGGAAGAACTGTGTGACCATATAGCACTAATCCACAAATCAAATAAACTGATTGAAGGAAAGTTAGACGATGTGAAAAGACAATTCAAAACTAATAGTTTTGAGGTGGGTATTGTATCTGATAATGTCGAAGGTCTGATGTATGATATCACTCAAAAATTTACTGTAGCTCCAGCGAATTTTAAATCATTGGGCAAAGAATTGAAACTTGAAATCCAATTGGGGAATGCCAAGCCAAATGAATTGCTACAGGTTTTGACGCAAAGGGGGCAAGTGACTCATTTTGTCGAAAAAATTCCAAGTGTCAATGATATCTTTATTCAAACGGTAAGCGAAAAGTAAATAATTTTTAATGTTATAGTTTTAGATTTCTGAAATCTAAAATCGTTAATCATAAATCATAAATCTAAATGAGTATTATTTCATTAATCATAAAAAGAGAGTTTGTTGCCAAAGTGCGTAATAAATCTTTTATTGTTATGACCTTTTTAAGTCCGTTGCTATTTGTGGGTATTGCCGCATTTGTGGGATATTTAAGTTCGATGAAAGCAGAAACGAAGCGAATTGCAATTCATGATGAATCAGGTTTGTTTGTCAAAGAGTTTTTAAAACAAAACAATCCAAAAAGTGAATACAGATACCTTGATTTATCTTTAATTGATGCGAAATTCCTGAAGGATAGTATCACTAATCTAAATTATGAGGGTTTGTTGTTGATTCCGAATACCGCTAATGTTACCGATTTAGAAAATAGAATAAAATTTATATCTAACAGTAGCCCTAGTATTTCGTTTATTGAAAAGGTTCAGGATATCGTTGCTAACAAAATCACTAAAACGAATCTGGAAAAAGCAAATTTAGATACTTTAGCGATTAAAAATGCCCAGTCAAAGGTCAATATAAGCTTGGCGAAAGCCTCAGGAGAGCAAAGTATAAAAGGCCTTAATGAAATAAAAATTGCTATTGGTGGTGGATTTGGTTACCTGATTATGATGTTTATTATCATTTATGGTAATATGGTGATGCGAAGTGTGATAGAAGAAAAAACAAATCGTATTATTGAAATAATCATCTCCTCGGTGAAACCGTTTCAGCTGATGATTGGTAAAATTATCGGAACCTCATTGGCCGGGATTCTGCAGTTTGTTATATGGGCTGTAATAGGGCTTTCACTTATGTTTGCCGCTTCTGTATTTTTTGGCGTTAATGTGGGGCCAACAGCAAGAGTTTCCCCAGAATTAATGGATCAGGCACAGCATCAATTGTCTGGTACCGCACAAATGTATATCAAGGAGTTGTGGAGTTTGCCAATAGCTAGTATATTGATCGGTTTTGTAGTTTATTTCATAGGCGGGTACTTTTTATATAGTTCTTTTTATGCTGCAATTGGTGCTGCTGTTGACAATCAGACCGATTCTCAACAATTCCTTTTGCCTATAATAATGCCTCTAATGCTTAGTGTTTATGTTGGTTTTTTTAGTGTAATGAATGATCCGCACGGTACTTTAGCAATTGTTTTTTCTATGATTCCGCTTACATCGCCTATTGTTATGCTAATGCGAATTCCGTTTGGCGTACCTTTGTGGCAAATTGTCATTTCTGTAAGCCTATTATTTGCGACCTTCTTTTCAGTGGTATGGTTTGCAGCAAAAATATATCGTGTGGGAATCCTGATGTATGGAAAGAAACCGACATGGAAGGAATTGTACAAATGGCTTAAATATTAAAGTTTACTTGGTTGCTTGTTACTTCGTTTAGTTGGAAGAATTGCAGGAAGCCAAATACTAATAATAAAAATAGATATGAGTAAAATATTAATCATAGAAGACGAAGCCGCGATCCGAAGAGTACTTAGTAAAATACTTTCTGAAGAGAACGATACCTATCAGGTTGAAGATGCAGAAGATGGTGTGGCTGGATATGAAAAAATAAAAAATAACGACTACGATCTAGTTTTGTGCGATATAAAGATGCCAAAAATGGATGGTGTTGAATTGCTTGAAGCAGTTAAAAAAATTAAACCAGAAATTCCAATTGTTATGATCTCTGGTCATGGTGATATGGAAACGGCTATAAATACAATGCGATTAGGTGCCTTTGATTATATCTCAAAACCACCAGATTTAAACCGACTATTAAATACGGTTAGAAACGCATTAGATAAAAAACAACTTGTAGCTGAGAATAAGATTTTAAGAAAGAAAGTCAGCAAGAACTACGAAATGATTGGCGAAAGTGAAGCAATAGGTCACATAAAAGTGATGATTGATAAAGTAGCCCAAACAGATGCGCGTGTACTTATAACGGGACCAAATGGAACTGGTAAGGAATTAGTGGCGCATCAGTTGCATGAAAAAAGTGAACGTGCTAATTTTCCTTTAATCGAAGTAAATTGTGCTGCGATTCCTTCTGAATTGATAGAAAGTGAATTGTTTGGACACGTAAAAGGAGCGTTTACATCAGCAGTAAAAGATCGAGCGGGGAAATTTGAAGCTGCCGATAAAGGAACTATTTTCTTGGATGAAATTGGTGATATGAGTCTTTCGGCTCAAGCCAAAGTTTTACGAGCATTACAAGAAAGTGTAATTACAAGAGTAGGAGCAGATAAAGATATTAAAGTGGATGTTCGTGTAATGGCGGCTACCAATAAAGATTTGAAAATAGAGATTGCCGAAGGCCGTTTCCGTGAGGATTTATACCATAGACTGGCTGTAATCTTAATCAAAGTGCCTTCATTGAATGAAAGACGCGAAGATATTCCGATGTTGATTTCTCATTTTGCAGATAAAATTGCTTCTGAGCAAGGAAATGCAGTGAAGAAGTTTTCCGGAGATGCTGTGAAGTTACTTCAGGAATACGACTGGACCGGAAATATTCGGGAATTGCGTAATGTCGTGGAACGTTTGATCATCCTTGGAGGAAGTGAGATTTCTGAAAATGATGTGAAGCTGTTTGCCAGTAAATAAAAATAATTTAATGATTAAAAAACAGAGATTGGGATTCAATTTTGATGTTTTTTACTCTTTCAATCATACCAAATGAAATTAAAGAAAATAAACGAAAAGTTACGAGAAGGATTAGTTGATAACGGTTTAACCGAAGCCAATACTTTGCAAAAAGAAACTTTTTCTACTTTGAAAAGTGGAGCAGATTGTATAATTATCGCACCAAAAGGAAGCGGAAAATCGACTACTATTGTGATCAATGTGATCCAACAGTTAGTTTGTGAGGGGGAGCAATCGCCTCGTGCTTTGATTATCGTTGAAGATAAAGCAAAGGTCTTAGAAATGGAAGCTATCTTTGAAAAATTTGAAAGGTATACTGATTTGGTGGTTTACGGAGTTCACGATAGAGGTGATATGGAATATGATAAAAATTATATTTCTGGTGGTGTTGATGTATTAATTGGGACGCCAATTAAGTTGAATGAAATGTTTACGACTGCAGGTTTTAATGTGAACAGATTGAAAATGTTTATTATTGATGACGCAGATCCTATATTGAAATTACGTCATGAAACTAAACTGATGCGTATGTCTAATAGTATCAATAAAACACAACGGATTATCTTTGCAGACCGACTTTCAGAGCGAATAGAAAGTCTTGCTGATAAAATGATGGTAGAGCCTTATCTATTTGAAATTGAAGAAGGCGAAGAAGAGGATGAGGAAGAAGAAGAGGATACAAAATAACATAAAATAAATTACCATGGGATTAATGAAAGTGTTTTCAGGAAGCGAAATATTAGCATTGGCTTTAAAAGAAAAAATTGAAGCAATTGGCGTAGATGTAGTGAAGAAAGACAATATCCAGTCAGCAAGATTGGCAGGTTTTGGAAGCTCAGGATCGGCTGTTGAGCTTTTTGTTCAGGAAACTGAGTATGGCAAAGTGAGCCCTGTGATTGAAGAATTTAGACTTAGTATTTAATACTTGTCTGTTGCTTTAAATATAGAACCCTTGATGCTTTTCTTTGCATCAGGGTTTTCTTTTTAAAACTAGATTCGAATTATAAATTATAAAGAATATATGAAATACAAAATGTTGGTTTTAGACATGGATGATACCTTGTTGACAGATGACCATAAAATTTCGGAAGAGAATAAAGAAATGCTTTCAAGAGCACAGGAGCTAGGTGTTTATGTGATTCTGGCATCAGGGAGACCAACTCCTGCAATGACTGCTTATGCCAAAGAGTTGAAGTTGGATAATTCCTATATGATATCTTATAACGGAGCAGTAATTTCTGATTTAAAAGAGGACAAAGTAATTTTTGAACAAACCTTGACCCAGGAACAAATACACGAGTTGTATGATTATAGTCTAAAAAGCAAAACCCACATCATTACATATCTTGATGGTAAAGTAGTGAGTGAAACAAATTCAGAGTATATAGACATTGAGCTAAATATTACAGGATTAGTACACAATAAAGTGTTGGACTTTAAAGCGGCTGTTAATTCATCGGCTGTGAAATGTATTTTACTGGAAGAACCAAGTTATTTGAAAGAAGTTGAAAAGGACTTGAAACTAGCCATGCCTCATTTGAGCGTGAGTATGTCAAAGCCTTTTTTCCTCGAAGTGGCACAAAATGGTATAGACAAAGCCGCAAGCATAAAGATATTAGCAGAGAAACTGGGTATTCACCAAAGCGAAATCATCGCTGTAGGAAATGCAGGAAATGATTTGACAATGATAGAATATGCTGGACTTGGTGTTTGGGTCGATAACGTAACCCCTGAATTAAGAGGCAGAGCAAATGTTATTGTCGCGTCAAATAATGATCATGGTGTTGCTGAGGTAGTACGTAGATTTATTTTGAATTAGAGATTTTATTTCTTTTTCTTAGGTGGTTTGCAACTTTTACAAAAATCAGGATAGCTCTCAATTTGTTTTAAGACTTCGGTATGCAGCGCAGCAAGTTTTGTTGTATCAGTACCCATATTAGTATTTTTTGCTGCCATGCCATGCTCTTCGGTATATTCCTTTTGTATTTGGTCGTATAGGACTTTTAAAAAACTAATGTCAGAAAAAGTTCCTTTCTGCTCGTAGATTTCTTTGCGCAATTTACGAGCATAGAGTTCAGACAAGTCAAATTCATAACGAGCAAAATCCAGTAGTTTGTTAGCTGTAATAGCATCGGGAGCAATTACAGATCCTGCATCCCGTTGGAAAGAGCAGTTTACTTTAGAGTTGAAATTTTTGGTAAACATAAACTCTATATTACTCATCATGAATCCAAAATCAAGGCTTGAAGCAGTATGGATGCTACTGATGGTAACTCCACTTCCAATTTGTGTAGCTTGTGATTGAAAATCTGATAATTGCAGTTGGTATATACCGTCCCATTCAATACTATTTTGAGCATTTGCAGTTAGGACGTGAAAAAAAATAAAGAATATAATAGCTTTTTTCATTTGTTTATTACGATTTAGGGATGTTCTTTTTTACTTTTTTCAAACTCAACAAATTCAACGGATTAATTCCTAAGCCGCTCACCTCTTTTCTGGTGAATCTGGCTACTTTGTCATAGAAGAGTGGGATTATTGGTGCTTGATCAATAATAATTTTGTCCATTTTTTGGTATAAAACATAACGTTTTTGGTCGTCAGTTTCCTTGAATGCCTGTTCGTATAAACGATCAAATTCCTCGTTTTTAAAATGGGTATAGTTTGGCCCATTTGGAGAGAAATTTTTGCTGTAAAAAAGGGATAAATAATTCTCGGCATCGGGATAATCAGCAATCCAACTCGCTCTGAAAAAAGAAACTTTTCCAGTAGAAATAGCTTGGCGCAACGTAGAAGGAGGACTAATATCTACTTGAACGTCAAGCCCAATTTTTTGCCACTCCCTCTGTAAAAATTCTCCAATGTCTACATAAGAAGCATTAGTACTTAATTGAATTACGGGGTTTTTATCTCCAGTAGCTTTCTTGTATTCATTCACTAACTTTTTTGCTTTTTCGATATCATAGCTGTATCCTTTAGCGTTATTAAAACTGGGTAAACCCGCAGGAATAATCCCGTTTACTGCTGGCGTTCCCATGTTATTTCGCAAATAAGTAATCATTTTTTGGCGGTCGAAACCGTAATTCATGGCTTGGCGAATACGCAAGTCTAATACAGCTTTGTCGTCGCCGTCCATTCTAAACCCAAGGTACTCTGTATTAAGATAGGGCCCAGTAATTAGGTTGATCTCATTTTTGTATTTGGGTTGTAGCTCTCCTGTTTGTGTCAGAATATCATCTTTGTAGGAAGGATCAAGACCTGAGGTGAAATCTAATTTACCTTGTATGAATTGTAGAAATCCACTTTGCTTGTCTGGTAAAAAAGTAATGGCAACGGCTTCCAGATAAGGCAGCGCATTTCCCTCTTCGTCTTTTTCGTAAAATAAAGGGTTTTTTCTTAAGACCAGTTTTACGTTTTCTTCCCATAATTTCAATTGGAAAGGGCCAGTTCCTATTGGATGTGAACGAAAATCGCTTCCATAATGGGATACAACTTCTTTTGGAACTACTGATGCATATTTCATCGTCATTAACCCCAGGAAAGCAGGAAAAGGTTTGATTAGTTTGATTTCAAAAACACTGTCGTTTTTTGCTTTGAAGCTGTCTACGTTTTGTAGAACCCAACCACCAGGAGAAGCGACTTTCTCGTCTAATAATCGGTTTAAGCTGTATTCAAAATCGGAGGCCGTTACAGTTCTAGTGCTGTCTTTACCAAATAAAATGTGTTTTTGGAAATAGATATCATTTCGCAATGTAAAAGTATAGGTTTTTGCATCGGGAGAAATAGTCCATGATTTGGCAATATCGGGTTGGATATTTAATTTTTCATCCAGTTGAAGCAAACCATTGAAAATGTGGTTGCAAGCCCATATATTCGATTGAACTTTTGAGAAAGCGGGGTCAAGAGAAGTAATATTAGAACTTTCATTGTAGCGAAAAACAAGATGATCTTTATTTTCTGTACTGTCTTTTCCACAGGAAAGAAATGTTAATACAATACAAAGCGTTGATATATAGTGAATTATTGATTTCATTTTAAAGAATATTGTACGTAAATTTGCAAACTCTTTTTACAAAGATGTAAATATAATAAGTTACTACTAAAAACGTAGTTTATCCCTATGGAAAACAGAAAAAAAGTTGCCTTTTATACGCTTGGTTGCAAACTGAATTTTTCAGAAACCTCTACGATTGCGAGAAATTTTGAAGATGAAGGTTTTGATCGTGTTGACTTTGAAGAAGTCGCTGATATGTACGTAATCAATACGTGCTCCGTTACTGAAAATGCCGACAAGCAGTTCAAGCAAGTGGTCAAGAAAGCAATGAAGCTCAATAATAAAGCCTTTGTAGCCGCTGTGGGTTGTTATGCACAGTTGAAACCGGAAGAATTAGCTGCAGTTGATGGAGTTGATTTGGTTCTTGGAGCTACAGAAAAATTTAAAATTACTGATTATATCAATGATTTGTCCAAAAATGATTTCGGCGAAGTACATTCTTGCGAGATAGCTGATGCTGATTTTTATGTGGGCAGTTACTCGATAGGTGACAGAACCCGTGCTTTCTTGAAAGTGCAGGATGGCTGTGATTATAAATGTACCTATTGCACGATTCCGCTTGCCAGAGGGATTTCCAGAAGTGACGAATTGAATAATGTTTTGAAAAATGCTTATGAAATTTCGCAGCAGAATATCAAAGAAATTGTTCTTACTGGAGTAAATATTGGAGATTACGGAAAAGGGGAATTTGGAAACAAAAAACATGAGCACACGTTCTTAGAACTGGTTCAGGAATTAGACAAAGTAGAGGGGATTGAGCGTTTGCGAATTTCTTCAATTGAGCCTAATTTATTGAAAAATGAAACTATAGAATTTGTTTCGAAAAGTAGAACTTTTGTGCCTCATTTTCATATTCCGTTGCAATCTGGAAGTAATGCTATTCTCAAATTGATGAAACGTCGTTACCAACGTGAAATATACACTGAAAGGGTAAATAAGATTAGAGAAGTGATGCCTCATGCTTGTATTGGCGTGGATGTGATTGTAGGTTTTCCTGGAGAAACTGACGAACATTTCTTAGAAACGTATCGTTACTTAAATGAAATGGATATTTCTTATTTGCATGTTTTCAAGTATTCTGAACGTGATAATACGGAAGCAGCAGAAATGGGTGGAGTTGTGCCTGAAAATGTACGGGTAAAAAGAAGTAAAATGATGCGTGGATTATCGGTTAAGAAACGCCGTTCTTTCTATGAAAGCCAGTTGGGAAGCACGAGGACAGTTCTTTTTGAAAGTGAAAATAAAGAGGGTTACATTCATGGTTTTACAGAAAACTATGTAAAAGTAAAAACGCCTTGGAATCCAGAATTAGTGAATACGTTGCATGAAATTAACTTGACTACAATTGATAGTGATGGTAGCGTTAGAATGGAATTTGTAGCGGTTGAGGCCTAAGTATTTTAAAATAATTATAATTTAAACTATTAAGAGATTAAGAAAATTAAGGTAAAACTTAATGAACTTAATCTCTTAATGGTTTTTTTATTTAAGTCAAAGTCTTTTTGACCTTTGTATAAGTTATTATGGGTTTGTTGACCAAATTCCTGCGTCTTTAATAAATACGCGTCGGTTTAATTTTAACTGAGCAACGATTAATTCAGCTACATCCTCAGCTTGCATTACGTTTTCAGGGTTTCCGTCAGTTAATTTTAAATCTTTAGCCATTTCGGTAGCCACTGTACTTGGGGTTAAAGCCGTAACACGAATGTTGTGTTTGCGAACTTCCTGCATTAACGATTCAGTTAGACCTAAAAGGGCAAATTTAGAAGCACTGTAGGCACTAGTCAATGCATTTCCTTTCAATCCTGCAGTAGAAGAAATATTTATGATGTCTCCAGTTTGTCTTTCGATCATATTAGGTAAAACCGCGCGGGTTATATAATAAGTTCCCATTAAATTCACCTGAATGATGCGCTCCCATGTTTTAGGTTCTAATTCTAAAAACTTACCAAAAGCGGCAATTCCTGCACTATTGATTAATATGTCAATGGTTTTAAATTTATCTAAAGCTTCTGCTACTGCTGTATCTACCGAACTCATATCAGCGACATCAACTGTAACTGCTAATGATTTCACACCTAATTTATTTACTTCATCAGCTACCTCGTCTAAATCAGATTGGGTGCGTGACATTAAAATTACATTCACGCCTTCTTTTGCCAATGCGATAGCGATTGCTTTACCAATTCCTTTTCCTGCACCTGTGATTAGTGCATTTTTGTTTTTTAAGTCAATCATTGTGTTCAAATTTTAGTTTGTTATCAGCAAAGTTAAGCCATTCTATTTTTTTAATGGCAGAACAGAAAGTAAATAAAAAGTTAATTTCTAAGGGGACGAAAATATTTAAATTTGATAAATTATTCAAATAATTATGTAACACTTAAACTGCTGAAATTGGTGAGTTTTGTAGTATAAATAATAACTATGAAAAAATTAACCCTTCTTTTTAATATTAGTGTCATGATTCTTTTTGTCTCATGCAAACAACAAGCTCAAACTGAGGTAGAAACTGTTGAAAGCGATCCAATAATTAAACGAGTAGAACCAAAAAGTGTTTCTTATCATTTAGAAAACACGAAACAGTGGTTGGCTGCACATGATAAAGATGCTAAAATGCTTCGAATAGCTTATGCTATTAACCGAACCGATGCAACCAACTTGAAGCAAAGGGATTCGATTATAATTCCAGGGGATATGAGTGGAGATGTTGAATTCTATCTTCCATTCCCAATGACTGTTTCGTACTTAAAAGACGTAAAGAAAATCATCTTTTTTTCTTATCCCACACAAACATTTGCTGCTTATGAAAAAGGGCAATTGATTTATGCCGGACCCACTAATATGGGGAGTGAAAAGCACAAAACACCAACTGGGCTCTTTTTTACCAATTGGAAAGCAGAGGAAACAACAAGTACATTTGATGATGAGTGGGATTTACGTTGGAATTTTAACGTAGAGAATAAATTAGGTGTGGGATGGCATCAATATAGCTTACCGGGTTATCCGGCGTCTCATTCTTGTTTGAGACTTCAGGAGACGGATGCTAAATACTTATATGATTGGGCTGATGAATGGCAATTAGCCGATCCAGAAACCGTTAAAGTAAAAGGGACTCCTGTGATTGTTTTTGGTAGTTATGATTTTGGTGCACCTAGACCATGGCTACAATTAGTTACTGATCCAAAAGTATTAGCTATTTCAGAAAGTGAAATTGAGAAACAAACATCGCCTTTTTTAAGTGATATTCTAAAAGAACAGAAGAACCGAGACGCAACTCAGTCTACTAAGAAATAAAAAATGTCTCGTTATTTGAGGTCTACACTTAGTTTGTAAATCTTACTTTCTAAGACAGCTGTGTCTGTATCCTCACAAATTAAAAACTGGATTTGGTTCTTGGTTTTTGAAAATAAGGTTAGCCCTTCAAATTTATTTGTTGGGCTAATTTTTTTTGTAAAATCTATCTTCATGGTCTCTAAATCAATGCGACCAATGGTGCTTCCCATAATTTCTCCATCATCATAAGTAGAGGAAGTGTTTTCGGCTGTAGCCAAGAAATAAATTTTATCGTCAACGAGAATAGCATCAGTAAAACTGGTACGAACGCCTTTTATTTTGGGCAATTTGTACTCGTTAGAAATTAAGCTAAATTCTTCATTTAGTTTTTTAGCGTGCAAAGTATAAATGACATTCTTATTATTGCTTCCATTGGCACGGTTAAAGAAATACCAATTTTCGCCATCATAAATAGCACCTTCTAAATTAAAATCTTGTGGTTTGATATTCCCAAAACTCTGCATGACCGCATACAAATCAACTAAATTATTAGTAGAGGCTTTTTTTCTTGTTTTTAAATCAAATTGGATCATCGCATTCCTTTTTTCGGTGGATCCCGAACCGAAGATATAAAGCGTGTCTTGAAAATGAGTGATCGACTCAAAGTCGGGTTTATCCTTTTTTGGAATGTTATCGCTCGGATTTTGCAAGAGTGGGTATTTGTTAAGGCTAGTGTCAGTGATGTTGTATTCGTATAAAAAGCCACTGTTGTCCCCTATTAAGAAAAGAGAATTGCCTTGAAAAAAAAGCCCTGACGCAGAACCGATACCGATAATCGTTGTGAATAATTCTAATGTAAATTTTTTCATAGTTTGAAGTTGAAACCGAAAAGCCCTAGCCCAGATAGCAGCGAAAATCCTATTGTGCGAGTCCCGATACTTCGGGGCGGTACAATAGATTGTAGCGGATAGCTGGAAAAAGCTTCAAAAAATCATCAAGACTAATCCTGATTTTTTGTTATATTTGAGAAAGTAAAGATAAAATATTTCTTATGAAGTCTATTGATCCCGATGATTTTAAAGTGACAGGCAAAATTGATTTGTCTAAAATTCCTACGAACCTATATAACAAAGCCAGTGATGATGATAAGGAGGAGAAATTAGATAAGGTGCAAGAGAAGTTGAGTGCATTGCAGGATGTGATGTATGCGCATAATCGTTATGGCGTTTTGATTTGTCTACAAGGAATGGATACTTCTGGAAAGGATAGTTTGATTAGGGAAGTTTTTAAGGAA
This sequence comes from Flavobacterium sp. Arc2, assembly GCF_041431385.1. Classification (NCBI taxonomy): domain Bacteria; kingdom Pseudomonadati; phylum Bacteroidota; class Flavobacteriia; order Flavobacteriales; family Flavobacteriaceae; genus Flavobacterium; species Flavobacterium sp. Arc2. Next base: position 66,624 of record NZ_JASMRH010000019.1, read on the forward strand.
TTCAATCCGCGTGGAGTAGAGGTTTATAGTTTTAAAACGCCAAATTCGACAGAGCTGGAACATGATTATTTATGGAGGCATTATCTTGCTTTGCCTGAAAAAGGGAAATTTGCCGTTTTTAACAGAACGCATTACGAGAATGTTTTAGTGACTCGCGTGCATCCTGAATATATATTGAACGAAAATTTACCAGGCATTGAGAAAGTCGAAGATATTACGCCTCAGTTTTGGGAAAACAGAATGGAGCAAATTAATAATTTTGAAAAGCATATTACTCAAAACGGAACAATTGTAATGAAGTTTTACTTCCATATGAGTAAGGAGGAGCAGCGTCAACGCTTGTTGAGAAGACTGGAAGAAGAGGAACACCACTGGAAATTCTCGCCAGGGGATTTAAAAGAGCGGGAACACTGGGATGAATATATGCAATATTATCAGGAGGCGATTAATAAAACGGCTACTGAAAATGCGCCTTGGTATATTATTCCTTCTGACGATAAGGATATGGCTCGATATATAGTTGCCAAAATTATCTGGGAAGAAATGCAGAAACATATAGATATAAAAGAGCCGGAATTAGATGATAAGGTAAAAGCTAATTTTCAGATGTATAAAGATATGCTGAAGAAAGAAAAGTAAGTTTTTGAGTGTTAAGTTAATGTTTTTAAATATTGGAAAACGGACAAAACATTTATGTTTTAGTAATGTTTTGTTGGTTTCCTATTAAAGTATGGGCTGTTTCTTTGCTTCGAACAAAAAAACAACCAAATGAAAAAAATTATTCTTCCATTACTATTATTAACGTCATTATTATCTTGTAATGATGACGGAACGGCTACAAAAACTGACGTTGTATTAGCAAGTCAATCCGTAACTCCAGTTTTATTAAAAAAACAAGCGGGATTTGAAAATTTAGAATTGTTCTCTTTAATTACTTCGGATGATGTTTTACCAGCGAGTCCAAATTTCGTTTTTGGAGGGTCAGCTGATGGATCAGGTTTACTGAAAAATGCTGATGGGACTTTTACTTTTTTAGTAAATAACGAAGATAACTTTTCAGTTTCAAGAATTACACTTGACAAAACTTTCAAGCCTGTAAAAGGGGAGTACTTATTGAATTCTAATGGGGGAACCTGGAGATTGTGTGGTGCCACTATGGCAACTCCTGCAGAACACGGTTTTGGGCCATTGTATTTAACTTGTGGAGAGTCTGGTCAAGAATCACGTACGCATGGGCTAGATCCTTATGCTGACGCAGGAACAAATAGTGTCTCAAAAGAATTAGCTGGTTTAGGACGTTTAAGTGCTGAAAACGCTTTGCCACTAAGAGCAACTGCATTTGCTGGTAAAACGGTGGTAGTTATAGGTGATGACGATTCAGGAACTTATGGAGGTCAATTATTTATGTATGTTTCAAATACTGTTGGAGATCTAGCAAATGGATCATTATACATGATGAAAAGAAATGATGACAACCAAAGAGAAAAAGATATGGTTACTAATCAAAGTTATGGAGTTTCATTTGTGAAAATTGATAATCACACTACTTTAACAGGAGCGCAAATTAATGCTTCAGTGAATACATTGAAAGCCATAAAATTTGGTAGAGTTGAAGACTTAGATTATCGCAAAGGAGGAAAGGATGCTGATCGCGAATTGTATTTTAATGTTACAGGACAAAATATTTCAGGGACTAATGCTGATGCTTCCAGAACTAAATACGGAAGAGTTTACAAATTAAATTTAGATGCCAAAGACCCTTTAAAAGGAACGTTAGAAGTTGTTCTTGACGGAGATAACCGTACAGGAATAGCGGGTAAGTTTCAAAACCCAGATAATATATGTGTTACTAAAAACTATGTATATGTTCAAGAAGATGCTAATGGGTATGGAGATGAAACTCATGATGGTTATATCTACCAATACAATATTGCTACTAAACAATTAAAAGTAGTTTTTGAATTGGATCACCGTCGTACTGCAGCTGATGCGGCAAAGTATAATGTAGGTGGTACTTCAAGTTTTGGAGATTGGGAATATGGTGCATTAATAGATGTTTCAGAGCAATTAGGAATCGATGACACCTTTTTATTAAGTGTTCAACCACATACTTGGACAGGTGATAAATACAAAGGAGTTGATGGAGGAACAGGTCGTCCTAATGAAAATCAAGCTAGCCAGATAGTATTAATCAAAGGATTAGCCAGATAATTACTTAATATACTAAAATTTATAAAGCCTACAGTTTCTTAATTGGAACTGGGGCTTTTGGCTTTCAAAATTATCTCTAGTTGTTTTATTATTATGAAAAAATATTTTCCCTTATTCCTATTATTTGTTTTATTCTCTTGTCAGAAAAAAGAAAAATCACAAGAAATAAAAGACTTGTATAAAATAGACATTCAGCACGTACTACAAGAAGTTGAAAACTTGCAAACAGCAGTAATTGCAAATGAAAGTGAGCAGCAGTTGCAGCAGCAATTTTTAAAAGCGCATGAGCAGTATAAAACTATTGAATTATTGAGCGAGTATTATTTTCCGTCAGTTACTAAGGCTGTAAATGGGCCTGCAATTCCTGAATTTGAGGAAAATGACGGGAAGCTGATTGCACCAGAAGGGTTTCAGGTAATCGAAGAGTTAGTGTTTCCTGTTTTTGAGCGACAATCAAAAGAAGAGCTTTTAAAACAAATAGGAATTCTTACTGCAAATTTAAAGCGTATTCAAAAAATAGCAGATACAAATACATTAACCGATGCGCATATTTTTGATGCAATGCGTTTAGAAGTTTTTAGAATTGTGACCTTAGGAATTACTGGTTTTGACTCACCTATTGCTAAAAACTCTATTCCGGAAGTTATTCCGGCTCTACAAGCTATCCAGCGTTATTTTAAGGTTTATGCTCATAATAATGGAGAAGTATCATTAGTTTTAAAAACGATAGATAGCGGCATCAATTCATTAAAGGAGAATACAAATTTTGACAGTTTTGACCGTGCTTCCTTTATCTTGAACACTGCTAATCCATTAAGTAGAAGTTTGTATCAGGCTCAGATGAAGTTAGGTATTCCTGTTTTTAAAGAAGTAAGAGGTTTACGAACAACTGCTCAAACACTGTTTGATAAAAATGCTTTTGATCCTGAAGCTTTCTCAGGTTTTCCTGATTATAAAACAACCCCAGAAAAAATAGCCTTAGGGGAATTGTTGTTTAATGATTCTATTTTATCAGGAGATAACAGCAGGTCTTGTACTTCTTGCCATCATGCTGATAAAGCATTTACTGACGGAATGGAAAAAGCAGTTTCATTTGACGGCAAAACAGTGGTAAAAAGAAATACTCCAACCCTTAGAAATATCGCCTTTCAGCGTACTTTTTTTGCAGATTCAAAAGTTAATTATCTTGAGGACCAAGCCATAGCAGTAATTACAAATAAAGAAGAAATGCATGGGGATATGGAAGAGTCTGCAGTAAAAATTAAAACAAATAAAGAGTATGTTAAGTACTTTAAAAAAGCTTTTCCCAATAAAGAAATTAATGCTTTTACTATAAAAAATGCTTTAGGTTCTTACATACGATCACTGAGTAATTATGATGCTAAGTTTGACGGTTATCTGCGTGGAGAACTTTTATTTACCCCTGATGAGAAGGCTGGTTTTAATATTTTTGCCGGAAAGGGTAAATGTGCAAGTTGCCATTTTATTCCTTTGACTAACGGAACCGTACCACCACATTTTGATCGGTCAGAAAGTGAAGTGTTAGGCGTGCCAGATAAAAACAATAAGTTAGATAGCGATTTAGGTAAATATAGGGTTACAAAAGCAAGCATACATAAATACTCGTTTAAAACACCAACATTAAGAAACATAACATTGACAGCGCCATACATGCATAACGGAGTATTTAAAACACTAGACGAAGTAGTTGATTTTTATAACGAAGCAGGAGGAGAGGGACTTGGTTTTAATCTTGATAATCAGACATTGCCAATAGATAAATTAAGTTTAACAGACTTAGAGAAAAAACAGCTTGTTGCTTTTATGAAGACGCTTTCTGACCGCGATAGTAATTAATAATAGTTTTCATAAAAATCTAAAACAAAAAAAATGCTCTGAAATTCAGAGCATTTTTTTTACTAATTCAGAATTGTATTATAGTTCAAAGCCGTAAGCTAAACGTACACCAATTTGTCCAACACCTTTTCCTGTAGTTCCATTGTTGTTCACTGTTCTAAAATCAGAATAGTGCTCGTAACGTAATGAAACGTCAATGTATTTAGATGCATAACCAATACTTGGCGCTAAGATTAAAGAAGTTTGGTCAAAACCGTTCGTAACTGCAAATGCAGCACCAGCTTCTCCCATTACATAAAATTCGTCATTCCAAACGAATGCTTTAAAACCTACTTTAGCTGGAATGAATCCTAAATCTTTTCCAGTAGCTTCACCTGGAAATGCATCAGCTTCACTTACAAAAAGATTTGTAAAACCAGTAGTTAAAGTTAAAGAGTATCTTTTTGTTAAATCATATTGTAATCTTGCATCTGCACCCAAAGCTAATTTATATGGGTCCTTAGTAGCATATCCACCACTAACACCAAATCCTAATTTAAAACCTTGATCGTAATTTTTTACTGCTGTGTCTTGTGCTTGTGCATTATTTGCAAACATCATTGATACTGCAAATACAAATAACATTTTAATTTTTCCTGTAACTTTCATAATCGTATTAATTGGGTTATATAATATGTCTTTTTTGAGATGCTTAATTACACTCCTTTTGACAGGGACAAATGTATATATGAACATAGGCTGAAATGTTATAGAATTATTTGATTTTGTTACATAATATTAGACAATGCAAAAAAACACCATAAAATAGTAGTGTATATTAATTGAATATTGCAAGAACATTAAAATGGTTCTAATTATATTTGCCATCAAAAAAGAGAAATTGAATTTAGCTATCTACACAAAAGAGTTTTCGTATAATTTAAGATTAGCCTACCCAATAATTTTGGGAATGCTTGGACATACAATTGTTGGCATAGTAGACAATATTATGGTGGGAAAACTAGGGCCAACAGAACTAGCAGCGGTCTCTTTAGGTAATAGTTTTGTTTTTGTAGCCATGTCAATAGGAATTGGTTTTTCAACTGCAATTACGCCATTGGCCGCACAAGCTGATGGAAGAAAAAACATTGAAGAAGGGCGAAGTGTCTTTCATCATGGATTATATTTATGCACCATTTTAGGAGTGATCCTTTTTGGTTTGATTTTTTTCTCGAAACCATTAATAGGTTTTATGGGACAGCCAGATAATGTGGTTGAACTAGCCAAACCTTATTTAGATATAGTGGCTTTTTCTTTGATTCCGTTGATTATTTTTCAAGGATATAAACAATTTGCCGATGGAATGAGCGAGACTAAGTATTCTATGTGGGCAACTATTTTAGGAAACGTGGTAAATGTTATCTTAAATTATTTGTTTATTTACGGTATTTGGATTTTTCCAGAATTAGGAATTATTGGTGCAGGGATAGGAACTATAGCTTCGCGTTTTGTAATGCTAGGTTATATGCATTATATGATGCAAAAAAAGGAAAGATTTCATCCTTTTTTCGAAAAGTTTTCTCTGAAAAACATTAAAAAAGAGATGAATATGAAAATTATTCATATAGGAGCGCCTTCTTCCATGCAAATGTTTTTTGAAGTGGGTTTGTTTACTGGGGGAATTTGGCTTTCAGGTCTTTTAGGGATAGTGAATCAAGCAGCAAATCAAATTGCATTAAGTTTGGCTAGTTTTACATTTATGTTTGCCATGGGTTTAAGTGTTGCGGCTTCAATTAGAGTGGGGAATCAAAAAGGTTTAGGTGATTACAAGCAATTGCGTTTAGTTGCCTTTTCTATATTTTTATTGGTTATCGTAGTAGAAACTTTTTTTGCACTAATATTTGTACTGTTCCATACACAATTGCCTGCTTTGTTTGTTGATATGAATAATGCACACGATTTAGCAGTAAATACTGAGGTAGTAGGTATCGCGGCACAATTGTTATTAGTTGCAGCAGTTTTTCAAATCTCAGATGGGATCCAGGTAGTGTTCTTAGGTGCGTTAAGAGGTTTACAAGATGTAAAAGTCCCAATGTACATCACTTTTGTGGCTTATTGGGTTGTTGGTTTTCCAATTTCAATTTATTTAGGACTCTATACGGATTTAAAAGCTGTTGGAATTTGGATTGGATTACTGGCAGGATTATCTTTTGCGGCTTTATTTTTGTATCTTCGCTTTTCTCGATTGACAAAAATGTTAATCTTAGAGAAATCTAATCTATAATGTTATTCTAACATTATAACTTCTAATTCGTTTATTGCTCTTATTTGACCAATAAACATTCTAAATTAAAAAACATGATAATAATTATTATTCTAGGCATAATCTTAGTGGTTACGAGCTTTACTTTGAAAAAAGATCAAAATCCGTTGTCAAAATTTTCCACTCTTTTTAAAATCATTGGGGTTTTATTAATTCTAGTGGGAATTTTCTCTTCTGCATTTAAGCAAATTGATGCTGGTACCGTGGGGGTTAAATCCTTGTATGGGAATGTGGAGCCGGGTATTCTTGAAAGTGGTCTGAATGTTATAAATCCACTTTTGGATGTGACTGTTTTTGACATCCAAACACAAAACTACACCATGTCTTCTACTCAAGCTGAAGGAAGTCAAGAGGGCGATGACGCGATTCGTGTATTGTCAAACGACGGACTTGAAGTAGTTATTGATTTAACGGTTTTATACCGCGTATCTGGTGTTGATGCTCCAACAATTTTTAAAGAAATAGGAGTTAGTTATATGGATAAAATTGTACGACCAGTTACTAGAACACGTATCCGTGACAACGCAGTTTATTATGATGCCGTAGCTTTATACTCTACTAAAAGGAATGAATTTCAAGACCGTATTTTTAAAACTATTGAAGCTGATTTTAAATCAAGAGGGCTTATTTTGGAGCAATTACTGATTAGAAATATCAATCTTCCCACTTCAGTAAAAGCATCTATTGAAAGTAAAATTAATGCAGAACAAGATGCGCAGAAAATGACGTTTGTACTTCAAAAAGAAAAACAAGAAGCAGAACGTAAAAGAGTGGAAGCGCAAGGTATTGCTGATTACCAAAGAATTATTTCTACTGGTTTAACAGCTAAACAACTGCAATATGAATCTATAAAAGCTCAAAAAGAACTAGCTGCATCGCCAAACACTAAAATTATTTTTATGGGTGATAAAGGAAGTTCTTCAATAATTCTTTCTGATAAATAGATTATATTTGTTGCAACGATTATTAATTTAGTCGTTGCAATGAATTTAGCAATTAATGATTTAATATTTATAAATGGAATTACCAAAATTTTTACTAGGCGACAACACTGATTTTCAAGAAGATATTTTTATCGTTCACTTAGATTATCCAAGATTTATTATCAATCTTAAAGATGATGAGGTAGAATTTATTGAAGAAGCGGAAGATCTTGATGAAGGAGAATTGAATGCCGAAATGGAAGGACTTATAGTTTTGGCTAACGAATTTTATGATAGAGAAATGGAACGTTACGAGAAAGATAACGGTTAATATTTTTTTTACCATAAACCTGGCTGAAATATCAAATAGGTTTATCGTTTATAATACGTTTCTAATAATATTTGAGCGGCTGCAAAAGGTGATATTTCACCATTTTGCACCGCTTTTTTCGTTGAATCTAATAATTTTTGAATTTCGGTATTATTATAAAAATTAAGTTTTAGTTGTTCATTTATGGTTTCGAGCATCCAATATTCATTTTGCTCTGAACGTTTTACATTAAAATAATCGTTGCCTTTTGTGAGTTCGACAAATTTAGAAATCGTTTCCCAAACGTCAGGGATTCCATCTTGAGTAATCGCACTACAGGTTGCGGTTGTGGGAATCCAGCCAGATCTTTTTGCAGGAAACAAATGCAATGCTCTGTTAAACTCAGTTTTCGCTAGTTTTGCTTTTCTAATGTTATCACCGTCTGCTTTATTGATGACAATCGCATCTGCCATTTCCATAATACCTCGTTTGATGCCTTGCAATTCATCACCGGCTCCGGCAATCTTCAACAACAAAAAGAAATCCACCATACTATGTACCGCGGTTTCGCTTTGTCCAACACCTACCGTCTCAATGATGATGGTATCAAAGCCGCAAGCCTCACAAAGTGTAATTGTTTCGCGTGTTTTTCTAGCTACGCCACCTAATGTATCTCCAGAAGCAGAAGGGCGAATATAGGCGTTTTTGTCCTTGACCAATTCCTCCATGCGGGTTTTATCACCCAGAATACTTCCATGAGAAATTGTACTGCTAGGATCGACAGCAAGAACAGCTACTTTTTTTCCTAATCCAGTTAAATGTTTTCCAAATGCTTCAATGAAAGTGCTTTTACCTACACCGGGAACACCAGTTATTCCTATTCGAACTGATTTATTGGCATGCGGCAAACAAGCCTTAATAACAGCATTGGCTTTAGCCAAATGATCAGGATTTGTACTTTCTATTAAAGTAATCGCCCGACTTAATGCTGTTATATTACCTGACAAAATTCCCTTTACTAGTTCATCCGAGGAAGGCTGAACTTTTCTGAATTTCTGAATATTTTTCACAACAGATGGGCTAAAAATTTCAGGTGGTGAAATTCCGGCTTTCTCATTAAGGGCAGTCTGTTTTATTTTGTCGTTTTCCAAAGCTTAAAATCATTTTAGTAAAATTAGCATTTAAACATGGATTATTAGAACTTATTCTGCTTTTTCAAGCGAATTAGTTGTGAAACCGTGTTGTTGAAAAATAGTTTATTTCAATACTAAAAATTTTGAATTATACGAAGTGATAGTAGTAAATTAGCTGCTATATTTACGACAACATGACTAACTTCATTCTTATCTTTTTTTATTTAGTCCTTGGGATTGTCCTGCAACGTATAAAAAGGTTTCCTACTAACAGTTATAAGTTACTAAATAAGGTTGTAATTTATATTTGCCTTCCCGCTTTGGCCTTGTATTTCATTCCAAAAATTCATTGGAATAATCAGTTACTGTTTCCTATTGGCGTAGCATGGATTGGATTTGCAGGTTCGTTTTTACTATTTCGTTTTCTAGGAAAAAAATATGGTTGGTCTAAAAAACTTACGGGATGCTTAATCTTAACTGCAGGTCTGGGGAACACCTCTTTCCTTGGATTCCCTATTATTGAAGCGCTATATGGTCAGGAAGGCATGAAAACAGCGATATTAGTGGATCAACCTGGAACTTTTGTGGTACTTTCTACTTTAGGAATTTTGGTAGCCACAATGTATTCAAAAGGGGAGCCAAATGGTATTCAGATTTTTAAAAAAATCATGTTCTTTCCTCCGTTTATTACCTTTATTGTAGCTTGTGTGATGAACATATTAAATTTTGATTTCCATGAATGGATACAGTATATTCTCCAGAAGGTAGGTAGTGGGGTTACGCCATTAGCATTGGTTTCTGTAGGGCTGCAGCTGCGTTTTGAAAGTAGAAGCCAGCATTGGCAGTTTTTAGGACTTGGACTTTTGTATAAACTGATATTGACTCCCGCCATAATCTATGTGTTGTACGTTGTGATTTTGAATCAAAACTCTAAAATGATTGAAGTGGCCATCATGGAGTCGGCAATGGCACCCATGATTACTGCCAGTATATTAGCAACGACTCATGGTTTAAAACCTCGTTTAAGCAGCATGATGATTGGTTTTGGTATCCCTATATCCTTTATCACTTTAGCCTTTTGGTACTTTGTACTTCGTTTTATTTGATTTTTTCTATAACGATATGATTTTAAATACGGATTGAAAAACAGACAATCCTGCACTAGTTCAATAAAACGTTAATTTGTTTTGAACCAGAATAGTAGCAATAGTTATAGGAATTGTTGATGGTTTAGTATTTCTGACAATTTTCGTATTTCCACTTCGTTTTTACTCACATTAAAAGAAAGTTATTCGCAGTTAAATTTGGTTTTATTTATGAATATTCGTTGTTCATTTCGTGATTTTTTGATTAATTTTAGATGAATTTAAAAACAAAAAAGTCATGGCAACATTGCGATTAGGAGATATAGCTCCAGATTTTGAAGCAGAAACAACAATGGGTGAAATTAAATTTCACGAATGGTTAGGAGATTCTTGGGGTGTTTTATTTTCGCATCCTGCTGATTTTACTCCTGTTTGCACTACAGAGTTGGGAGCGGTTGCAAATTACTACCCTGAATTTGTTAAACGCAATACAAAAGTGATTGCGCTAAGTGTTGATGGACTGGAGTCGCACTTGGAGTGGATAAAAGACATTGAAGAAGTTCAAAATGTTACTTTGCAGTACCCAATTATTGCAGACGAAAGCAAAACTGTTGCTAACCTCTACGATATGATTCACCCCAATGCAAATGAAACTTTAACTGTTCGTTCTGTTTTTATAATCGGGCCAGATAAAAAGATAAAATTGATACTTACTTATCCAGCATCGACGGGAAGGAATTTTGACGAAATCCTTCGTGTTATTGACAGTTTGCAATTAACGGCAGATTATAAAGTGGCAACTCCGGCAAACTGGAAAGATGGTGATGATGTAGTGATTTCTACTTCTATTCCAGATCATGATATACCTGCGAAGTTTCCAAAAGGATATCAGCAAATAAAACCTTATTTGAGAATGACTCCTCAGCCTAACAAATAGGAATAAATAAGAGTTAAAAAAGGAAATTCGGCAGCAGTTGAGTTTCCTTTTTTTATGGGATTTTATTTTTTGGAGCAGAAGGAGTTGTTTTAAAAACAGCTTCTAGTCCTGCTGTACATTACAATCCTCGCCCTTTAGCTTCATGCTCCGCAAAGGCTCGGGATTTTCATTTCCATCAGGGCTATTGAGAACGTTTTTGTTTCTATAATCCCGTTACAAGGTTTGTAAAGAATTAGTTCTATATTTTATATAGGATATTACGTTGTAAAATAGCGACAATTTACTAGTTGTGCGTCATTTTAAGAAACCGAAATTCATAATGGAAAATACTTTTGAAATATTTGATATATTTATAATTTTGCTTATTTTCAGTAGGTGCAGGAATTATATCAAAAAAGGGATGTAATCGTGTTCTTTGTAGAAATTTGCCTTTAGAAACTTTGAGAAAGAAATTGAAAGATTTGGGATATACAATTAAATCCTTTACGATAATCGAAAAAAAATTATTACCTCAAAATATTGTCTTCAATCAATTCTTGATTTTTTCGTGTTTGTACTATATAAAAAACTATTATAAAACATTACTTATAAATGATTTAAAAAATAATGAAGAGTTTATTTATATGAAATATTACCAATCATTATTCCAAAGCAACAAATTTGATTTGAAAAGTAGCATAGAAAATCATTATTAATAAAAATGCTTGCTACAATTGATTTGGGCAATTGGCTTAATTTGAAAATGGTTTTATATTTGAGAGTTTTGAGACAACCGAAAAATAAAAATTTATTTAACCCCAAATCACTTGTAGCAAGGGAACGTTGTGGTGCATTTACAAAATGAACCCGCGTATCTTGCACGAATTAGAATTCTATTTCAAAGATGGTAAAAATACACAATGATATTTCTATTGACTCGGCTATTTCAAGCTAACAGTCTTATTTTGTTCTCTCTAAGTTGTATTGTAACGCAAAAATGATTAACTTAGAATTTACTAAATAATATGCAAAATGGTGACTACTATTCTTTACAAGCTTTTTTTTCGCAATACTAGACATTCTAAAAAGGTCAGCATTGGCCGAAAATCTTCACAACTGCTTTTTTGGCTGGCCATAAGTTTAGTATTGCTGCCGTCAAGCGGTTTTGCTCAGATAGAATGCCCTTCCATTAATGTCAAAATCCAAAATATAAGTAACAATAGTGGGGTTATCGCCTGTGCGATTTTTGAATCCGAGGAAGGTTTTCCTAATAAATTCATGAAATTCGCATCAAACATCATGTTAACACAAATAGGAGGAAAAGATGCGAGTTTTGAGTTTTCAGATATTAAAGCGGGAAAATATGCTATTGTGGTGATCCATGATGAAAACCGCAACGGCGAACTTGACACTAATCTATTTGGGATACCGACAGAAGGTTATGGTTTTTCTAGTGGTGCAGTAGTCACAATGAGTGCTCCTTCGTTTTCTGATGCTGAATTTTCATACGATGGAGGACATCTGCAAATGACTATATCTCTTAACTATTAAATTATAAAATTCGTTTTTGTTTTTCCGAGACAAAGTTCTATTTAACCTCATTATATTAATGCCGTTGTGAAGCAAATCGAAAACTTCAGCGCATTGGACTGCAGTAAAAAGTAGCGAAGGTTGCGCCGTAATGAAATGGTAACGCGACAAACATTACGTACCACAACATCGCATTTACGCAAGAACTAGTTTTAAGTTAATTGAAGGTTTTTCCAAACCAAGAAAGTTGTAAGTTAACAGAGCGAACTCTGTTCCTATTTCCGCTACTGCGCAAATGCGAGAGGCGTTATTAAAAACTTCACTTTCGTCCATAAAAAGCGTTTTCCATGTACCGGATTTTAATAGTAATAAGAAATTGATTGTATTGGATTCGATAGATATTTTTAAAATTTGTTATAATAAAATGCAAAAATTAGGAGAGACATAATGCTAATTATTCATTTCAGATTCAGCCTGTTGATAGTACGATTAGATTGTTCAATTGCTTTCTGATAATTTTCTAACTCCTCGCATTGTTGCGGGCAGTTTAAAAATCAATGCTTTAACCGCTATCGTGAGTTTGTTTATTGGTACTGCTGTTTGAGGACTGGCCCGTATGGTTCTGTTTTTCCCCTTTACCGCCTTGTTAAAGGTTGTTTGTGAAGAGTTTAATAAGCTCAAACAAATTGCAATGATCATTGGCTGAGAAAATATAAAAGAGAGCGATGGCACTGAACAATTCTTCTCTCGATGGAGGGAAAAACAGAAAACTTTTTTATAAAATACTACTATTCAGGTGATTAATGTGTGAATGATGTAACTAATTCATGATATTATGTAACACAATATAGCGTGTTAAAACATAACTTCGTATTACAAATTCAAACGGTCACAATACTATCAAAACACTAATAATACTAATAACTTAAAAAAAACAATCATGAGAAATTTACTTTACATCGTAGCGGTAATTTTAATTATTGGCTGGGCAATCGGATTTTTTGCTTTTCAAGTCGGTTGGTTTATACATTTATTGCTTGTTATTGCAGTTATCGCAATAGTTGTTAAACTCATTCAAGGCAATTGAACACTATAATTAAATGTCGATTACCTGAAAGGTTCCATTTCAGGTAATCTAAAAATTCTATATTTAATATATCTCCTTTGTATTCTTTCTGACGATAGCTGAAAAAGAAAATGTTATCGAAGGTAGGTGCGATGCTTTTTACAGCGTAAAAAACTTAGCTTAAACTCTTTCCCTGACATGTTTCTATTATTGCTAGACCTTAAGATCAAATAATGAATATTGTTCTATATTCAAGATATTTAAATTTTTGAGAATCTAAAAGATCGGAATCAAATAATACTTTATGAAAATTCCTTAACATATTTTTAGATTAAATTTCATTAACTTTATTCTTTCAGTCATTCACTGCTGAAAAATTAATTTTTTCAAATAAATATTTTAACACTTAAAAAAAATTATTATGGCAGAAATTAAAATTGAACAGAAAAAACAGATTTGGCCGTGGTTGTTAGTTGGCCTTGTCATCATTGCATTCCTTTTATATTTTCTGGTATTTCGTGATAATGGCGAAAATACAGAGGCAGTAACTGAAACAGAGGCAGTAACTGAAGGGGATAACAGCACTAATACAAACGAATCTGACCTTTTAGGGGTAAAAGAAAATAATGGCACCGTTGTGGCTTATGTAAATTTTGTGGAAAACAGTAAAGAAAAAATGAGTCTGGATCATGAATATACAAATGAAGCGCTATTAAAATTAATTGAGGCTACTGATGCTATGGCCACTGAGGTTGGGTATGAAGTACAGACAGATTTAGAAAAGGTAAGGGAATATGCAAAAATGATTGAAAAAGACCCTTTTGAAACAACACATGCGGATAATATTAGAGAGGCGGATGATATTTTAACCAATATATTGCAAAACATCCAAAAGGCAAAATATCCAGGTTTGGCAGATGAAGTTACAGCATTAAGAAGTGCGTCAGAATCAATAAAACGGGGAGTACTTGCGCTTGAACAAAAAGATGCAATCAAGAATTACTTTGCAAAGGCTTCTGACCTTCTTCAAAAAATGAATTAGTTAATCTTTAAAAATTAAAATAATGACAGATACAAATAAAAATCTTTTTAATCTGGATGAATTATCAGGTTACAAAGTAAGCGAAAATTATAACGATGTACGGGGTTGGGATGTGAAAGATGCAAATAACCGCATCATTGGGAAAGTCGATCATTTGCTGGTGAATAAAACTGCAGAACGAGTGGTTTACCTTGATGTTGAAGTAGATACAACCTTGATTGAGGATGGGCATAAAACGTATCAAAATCGTGTAAACACCGGTGTTCATGAGTTTTTAAACAAGGAAGGGGAAAATCACCTGATTATTCCTATCGGAATGGTAATTATTGATGAGAAGAACAAACTTGTAAATACCAATCAAATTGATAGTTCGACTTTTGTTAAAGCTAAACGGTTCAAAAAGGGAGATGTTATAGATTTTGAATACGAATTAAATTTACTTCGCCACTATAGCGGAGATAACACGATTCACAGTTCGAATAGTGTTGATGGATTTTATGATCGTGAAGAGTTTAACAATACTTTTCATCACAGAGATTTGGAGTAAAATGTTATGTAATTAATCTCCTTATAATGTTTTGAAAGATGCTGGAGTAATAATTGTGACAGGACGCAGAGGAATGGTAGGCTCAGCATTAATTCATAAAATTGCTGCCCATTAAATAAAAGTCAATTTATAATAGCACAATGACACAAGACATACAAGAGCAAGTAGCGGAACCAGTACAAACGGTAGTACAAAAGTTAGAAAACTGGCTTGATACCTTCATCAACATGCTTCCCAATATGGCAGTGACCTTGTTGTTATTGATCATCTTTCTTGTGCTTGCCAAGCTTGGAAGTAAATTGTTTAGAAAACTTTTCTACAAAGCATCAAATAACGAAGCATTGGGCCATTTATTTTCCACTATAGTTTATGGCGCAATCCTGAGTATTGGGCTTTTTATTATGCTTGGCGTTCTTGGGCTAGATAAGGCTTTAACCTCAATATTAGCAGGAATTGGTGTGATAGGTTTGGCATTGGGTTTTGCTTTTCAGGATATCGCTGCTAATTTTGTTTCGGGTATTATCCTAGCCTTTAATAGACCTTTTAAAATTGGGGAAATCATAGAAGTAAATGATATAATGGGTCAAGTAACCCGAACTGGCTTGCGCGATACAGCTATTGAGACTTTTCAGGGCCAAGAAGTTTACATTCCAAATAAAGACTTTTTACAGCATGCCTTTTACAATTTTTCTGTCTTAGAAAAAAGGCGGATTGATATAGCCGTTGGAGTTTCTTACGCAGATGATCTTGATAAAGTTGAAGATGTTGTATTGAGCACAATAAAAAACTTGGACGGAGTGATAGATAAAGATTTGATGATTTTTGACTATTCTGAATTTGACTCTAGTTCCATCAATTTTAATATTCGATTTTGGATAGAATATCCTGGAGAACCCAGCTACTTCACGATGAGAAGCAAAGCCATGAAAGCGATTAAGAAAGCATTTGATGAACAAGATATTACTATTCCTTTTCCAATTAGAACATTGGACTTTGGAATTAAAGGTGGGCAAAAACTCTCCCAAATGGA
Source organism: Flavobacterium sp. Arc2 (assembly GCF_041431385.1). NCBI lineage: Bacteria > Pseudomonadati > Bacteroidota > Flavobacteriia > Flavobacteriales > Flavobacteriaceae > Flavobacterium > Flavobacterium sp. Arc2. The sequence continues at coordinate 82,576 of NZ_JASMRH010000019.1, forward strand.
ATTGAATAAGTAGCGAGATGTTTAATGCGATGATTCAAATGATGAAAGACAAACCGGAAAGATGGTGCTGATGTATTGATTTCTACTTCAATTCCAGACCATGATATGCCTGCGAAGTTTCCAAAAGGATATCAGCAAATAAAGCCTTATTTGAGAATGACTCGTCAGCCGAACAAATAGGAATAAATAAGAGTTAAAAAAGGGAATTCGACAGCAGTAGAGTTTCCTTTTTTTATGGGATTGTGTTTTTTGAAGCAGAAGGATTTGTTTTCAAAACAACTTCTAGTCCTGCTGTACATTACAATCTTCGCCCTTTAGCTTCATGCTCCGCAAGGGTTCGGGATTATCATTTCCATCAGGGCTATGGAGACCGTTTTTGTTTCTATAATGTCGTTGTAAGTTTTGTAAAGAATGAGTTATATATTTGAGAGTGTATAATATGGATTCAAGTAGGGACAATCTAGCCGATTATAGGTGTATAGGCGCTATTTTGTAGCTGGTATATACAAGTTGCCTACAATGTAGCCTCAGAGTCAATAAAAATCATCTAAATGACTGAAGATAAAATAAAATTTATAAATGATATTATTAAACCTTGGGAAACTTTAAATAGAGAATTAAGTTTTCCTTTTTCTATTAATACATCCATTTCAGATTTTACAAACAGAGCAACCTCACTCGCTGTTACTCTCAAATATTTTCCAGAAAACACTCATAATTTAAAACCGAAAAATTTACTTGCGGAATCTGATGCATATAAAATATTTTCAGACTTAGCAGACTCTTTAAAACATGGTAAACTTACTGATGAGAGAAGACAATGTGTAATTTATGTCGGCTCAATGTTTGAAAGAAGTAAAGATGGATTGGTTCGCTTTCTCAGAAATACTGTTAATATTAAGCACAATACTTATGGTGAATTAGATTTTATGGAAATTTCTAGAGAAACTGCTTTTTATATAGCCTCAAAAGTTGATTTTAGGTGAGATTAGAATCCAATAATTTTAAATAATAAAGAAGATTTCTCAGATAAAATACATGTACATCCTAGTAGTGAAAACCAAATTGCATGGCAAAGTATGATATTACAATTTGTTGAACTTTCAAGCGATAACAAATGCAAAAGAGTAGACTTGAATTCTACAATTGAATTTAGGTTAACAGTTGACGATAATCTTAATACACCCACATAAATACAATGCAGGTAGCACACGTTTGTGGCTATTGCGGAATTTAGTGGAATTTCCGTTTTTATTCGTATTTTCGTTTAGCCAAAAATACTCGTTTTCAAAACTCCCGAACACGGCAAAGCGTGAGAATGTGGTGCTTAATGCTATGCGAACCGATCAAACAAACAGAAAATAAATTAAAATCAAAATAAATGGACTTACAACTCATCCGTAACGCAACAATCAAAATCAAGTTTGCTGGCAAAACTATTTTAGTTGACCCTATGTTTTCCCCAAAAAACACCTTCGACCCTTTTGCGGGAATAGCAAGAAACCCAACCGTTGATTTAACAGTTTCAATCGACAATATTTTAAATGATGTGGATTTTGTAATTGTTACACACACGCATTCCGACCATTTTGACACTTTAGCAAGCGAAAAACTTCCAAAAGACATTAAATTATTTTGTCAACCTACCGACAAAGAATTTATGGAAAAAGCAAACTTTGTAAACGCAGAAGTGGTAGAAACAAAAACAACCTTTGAAAATATTACCCTCACAAGAACAGGCGGAAAACACGGAAGTGGCGAAATATTGGCACATATGGGAGAGGTTTCAGGATTCGTGTTGCAAGCCGAAAACGAACCGACTTTATATATTGTTGGTGACAGCATTTGGTTGGAAGAAGTAGAAAATGCAATCACAACTTTTAAACCAGAAATAATTGTGACAAATTCAGGCGGAGCAATCATTCCAGGATTTGAAAACAATCCAATTTTAATGAACGAGGAACAAACTATTTTACTTGCACAGTCTGCGAAAAACGCAAAAGTTATCGCCGTTCATTTGGAAAGTTTAGACCATTGCAGAGTTACGAGAAATTCATTACGGCAAAAAGCGACCGAACACGGAATTGACGAAAATCGATTAATCATCCCAACTGACGGACAATTGGTAACACTATAAAAATACACCGACAAATAAGTACTACGCATAAGATCGGTTTGGCAATATGGCGGCTGAAGTGCTTCTATTAAATATTTGTGCAAGGTTCAACATTCAGAATTCCATTGAAATTTTGTGCTAAAAATTCGCCACATCGCTAAGCCGAGAACCTTATGCATAATTAAATCAACACAACGTGCAAATAGACCCGAACGAAAAGGACATATATATCGAGAATAATTTCTTTTCTCAAGACATTCCTTTTGAAGAAAGAAACGCTGTTTTCAATAAACTTTTTTTTCATTACAAGAAAGACTGGCAAATTTCATTTGCGCTAATGCTAATTTTAAGTATAGGCATTGGGTCTTTAGGACTTTCTGAAAACTCATCAGCAACCATAATCGGTGCAATGATTGTTGCTCCATTGGGGCAGCCAATTGTAGCACTTGGCGGTGCTATTGCATTAGGTTGGAGAATTCAATCCTTTAGAATGTTAGGAGTAATTATTCTTGGAATGATTAGTTCTATCCTAATAGCTTATATCATAAGTCTGACATTGCCCGATATAACTCCCAATAAAGAAATGTTAATTAGGACTTCACCTGATTTAAGAGATATTGGAATAGCGATATTGGCAGGTACAGCGGGTTCTTGGGGGTATTACAGAAGTGAATTTTCCACAATATTATCAGGTGTTGCAATAGCAGTAGCGTTAGTACCTCCACTTTGCACGTGCGGTATGATGCTTGAACAGGGGCATTTTATTTTAGCATATGGAAGTATTTTATTGTTTGTTACCAATCTCATAGGAATAACATTTGCATCAATTTTGGTCTTCTTTATATTGGGATTAAAAAACAGTAAAAGTCGAAAATGGCTTTTTAAAGGCACAATTGCGACAGTCATTCTTGGCACAATCATTATTTTACCACTATCGTTAAATTACCAAAAGTTTAATTCAGGAATTTTATTCTATAATTCGATCTATGAAAAAGCGGGAAAAGTCTGTGAATTATCAGTAAATTCTCCTTCCATTAAAAAGTTATCAATACAAGGGACTGGAGTCATCATGACAATTGAACCTTTTCCGAGTGACAAAGTCGAAGAACAACGATTAAAAATCGAATTGGAACGGACGACCGGATTGCAAGTTTTTTTCCAAAGTTCTGATGGACAATAAGACAATGAATAAGAAATTAACTATACATAACAGCACATTTGTAATAGGCGGTGTTTCGTGCTCCGCAGACCATTTTGTGGTTGCCTAAATTTTTGTGATCCGCATCAACATTTGGGGTAAAAAGCGCGCCCATCGCAAATCTGCAAAACGTTATATGCCGCTTTAGGAAAGGAAGCGCACCAATGATTCAAGAAATAAAACTAATATTTATTTGAGAGAATGAAAAAAATTACCCTTGGCATATTGATCTTTTTTGTACTAACCATTGGAGTTTATTTTATATGGTGGAAATTGCCTTTGACAATTAATAGAAGTTCGGACATAAAACTTGGAGAACAGTTAATAGAAAACATTGAAAGCTATCAAAAACAAAACGGATTGCCTAACAATAACGATTGGAAAACATTGCGAAAATTTGGTTTTGAAGACAAAATCGACTTTTTACAACCAGAATATAGAAAATTAGATGACGACAACTTTGAGCTAATTTATGTGGAAGGTTTTGACGAACCATATTTAATGTGGACTTCAACAGAGAGAAAATGGAAAGAAGGATATCCGACTTTTGACAAACCGACGAAAAAATAGAATAAAAAGTGGTATGTAAGAGCGGTTTTGAAAGATTGCGATTTTTTTAGTAAATTCATATTTACGTTTCGCAATAAATTTATATTATAAAAGAAAAATAAAATGTTACGAATTGGCAGCCATCTCAAAGCGGCCAAACACTGGCAACAAGCTAAAAATAAACCTATGATACATTTAATTTGGTCAATAATAAACGGAATAATTATTTTATACTTTTTCTATCTGATTATCGGATTCATTGTAAAAGGAAAACGAATTTTTAAACCACAATTTAAAGTTGTTTCAATTTTTATGATGGTTATTGGAATTGTTCAAATCATTTCCGCTTCTAATTCGGAAAAAAATACGAACCGAATAACAATAACTAAAGATTACAACAAAAAGAATGATTTATAAAACTAGATTCAATTAATTAATGCAACTCTCAGGAAAAAAGATAGGATAATTTTTTCAAAAGAAAGGACATTTAAGTC